>JBDKGQ010000137.1:0-4133 GCA_039798145.1 Bacteroidota bacterium | reverse complement strand
TTGAGATTTATGTACCGGAAGGAAATGTTGAAGCGGCCATTAACATTTTAAAAGAGCATGAAATTGCATGAGTAATTTTTGGCAGCGAACGTTGTTCGGCATAGTGTTCATTTCTATTTTAATCGGAGCCATCTTATACGATGCTATTACCTTTAGAGTATTATTCTTATTAGTAGCGGTTAGTGCATTAGATGAGTTTTATAAAATTGTAAAATCAAATGTAAATCAACCGAATCAAGCAGCAGGGCGCATCGTTGGAATTATAACGTATATCTTATTATCTGCCATTGCATTTGGAACATTACCTTATAAATACATCACGTTAATTGCAGTGGCCTTTTTAACAATTCCAATTTTAGAATTGTACCGTAACAAACAACAACCTGTCATCAATATTGCATTAACGTTTTACGGGATATTTTACACAGTACTTCCTTTTGCTTTACTGAATTTTATTTCCACTTCTGAATTACATTACAATCCAGAAATAATTTTAGGCTACTTTATTTTACAATGGAGCAGTGATACGTTTGCTTACCTTGTTGGAATGACCATGGGTAAACGCAGATTGTTCGAACGAATTTCTCCAAAGAAATCATGGGAAGGATTTATTGGCGGCGGAATCTTAACCATTGTTGCTGGATACATTACTTCTATTTATTTCCACACGTTATCATCAAGTGAATGGATGATTATTGCAGTTATCATTGTCATCACCGGTACGCTTGGCGATTTAGTAGAGAGCCTATTAAAAAGAACCTATCAAATAAAAGATTCCGGAAATATTATTCCTGGTCACGGTGGAATTTTAGATCGCTTCGATAGCTTACTTTTTGCAATCCCTTTCATCTGGCTTTATTTAAATTTCTTCCATTGATTTTTTAATTAGCTTCGATAGCCTATTTTTATATCGATGTTACACAAGAATAAATTTTCATTATTTCTGAGACGGTTTGTTTATTCATTCCCGATTCAGTTAATGGTGATGTACATCAAAAAGAACAAATCGTTTCTTTTCTTTTGGCTTTTACTCTTCGGAATTATCACAGAAAATGTAGGGACTAAATACGGCTTGCAGTTTTTATTTTTAAATCCTGAGTACCTGGGCACTGTTGGATTCACCTCCTTCTTTATTGTCGGAATAATGACAGGAATGTTCATCGTTGCATTCAACATCGCAGGATTTTTATTGAATAGCTTTAGATTTCCTTTCCTCGCAACACTTTCTAGAACATTTCTGAAATTCTTTCTGAATAATTTTATTATTCCTACCTCCTTCATCTTATTATACTGCATCCGTATTTATCAATTTCAATTAGACAGTCAGTTAAAAACATTAAGTGAAATTGCAATTGATATTGTTGGGCTGCTCTCAGGAATAGCCGCGATATTATTTTTATCACTTCGTTACTTTCATTCTACGAATCAGGATATTTTTAAATTGTTTGGAGTTACACATGCCGACAAAGATGATCTGTTGCCAACGCGCGATTATTCAAAGCTTGATAAATGGAGAAAAGATGCCTGGAGAGTTGAAACCTATTTAACCACTTTTCATAAGGTAAAACTTGTTCGCGAAACAGGACATTACCAACCTTACATGCTGCAAAGAGTATTCAAGCAAAACCATTTGAACGCAGCCGTATTTGAAGTGGTATTAATTATTCTTTTTTTATCACTCGGATTTTTTGGTGAGAGTCCTTATTTAAAAATTCCAGCTGGAGCTTCCGTAGTTTTATTCTTCACCATCTTACTGATGTTGGCCGGAGTAATTCGCTATTGGTTAAAGTCATGGGGAACATTTGCAATGGTTGGCTTATTGCTGCTCATTAACTTTTTATCACAGTTTGATTATTTCTCTCCAAGAACTTTTGCTTACGGAATTAATAATTCCAAACCAGAAAGCACTGTTTATTCAAATGAAAACTTGACCAACAATAATAGCGATCAAAATTTTAAAAAATCACTTGACAATACACAAGCAATCCTTTTAAATTGGAAAAACTACTGGTCATCAAAAGGAGTTGCAAAACCAAAGCTTATCATCCTTGAAGCAAGTGGTGGTGGCTTACGTTCGATGTTATTTACGTTTAAAAGTCTGCAGGTGATTGATAGCAGCTTAAATGGTGATTTGATGAAACAAACTGCCATTATCTTCGGATCATCAGGAGGAATGTTGAGTGAAAGTTATTACCGAGAATTATATTGGAAGAAGAAAGAACAATTAATGCAGGACAACTTATCTGGTAAAGGAAAATTTATTCAAACATTAGGTAACGACATGTTAAACTCCATCATCTTTAATGGTGTTGTGGCCGATCTATTTTTAAATCCTACTCAAATAAAAATTGACAACCATTCTTATCCAAAGGATCGCGCCTACGCATGGGAAAAATCATTTAATGAAAACACACAGCATTTATTTGAACACCCAATTAGTGACTACATAGCTCCAGAGTCGAATGCTGAAATTCCGATGCTCGTTATTTCACCTACGATTTTAAATTCAGGTGGTGCATTGCATATCTCACCTCAACCAGTCACCTACCTTTTAAACTCTTCCGACCCAACGCTTCAACAGCTTCCTAACGGTATTGAATTTACGCAATATTTCAAAGGTCAAAATTCATTAAACCTAAGAATGAGTTCTGCATTACGCATGAACGCAGCATTTCCTTATATCACACCAGCAACTACATTACCTTGCACACCTTCGCTGGAAGTATTAGATGCTGGGCTTCATGATAATTATGGAACACAAAATGCCGTACAGTTTATTTATGCTTTCAAGGACTGGATTAATGAGAACACAAGTGGGGTTGTATTATTACAAATTAGAGATACTCCGAAAAAAATAAAAACGGAAAACAACTCAGCAGCTACTTTCTTTGAAAAAACAACAGGCCCAATTAAAAACTTAAGCGATAACTTCTTGGTGGTGCAGGATTATATTTCTGATAAACTCATCAGCAATATCAATATGACAAAGGATATTAAGTTCGATTACGTTCTTATTCAAATGCCAGAGACCAAAGAACGAGTTTCGCTCAATTGGCATCTAACGGAAAAAGAAAAAAACTTATTAATTACTGGTATTTACTCCAACAATAACAAAGTAGAAATCGCCAAACTAAAATCGCTAATAAAAGCTAATTAATAAGCGTTCAGCTCTAAAAGCAACTGAATAAATCTTTCTTTAGGTAAGAAATTTTTCTCTAAAGCTGCCGACATTGGAACTGGAGTATCTAATGCACCAATACGTACAGGAGGAGCATCTAAATAAGGGAAACACTTTTCGGCTATACGTGCCGTTATCTCACCTCCTATTCCACCTGTCTGAGTATCTTCATGCATCACAATCACCTTTCCTGTTTTCTTTACTGAATTTAAAACAGCTTCTTCATCCCAAGGTAATAACGTACGCAAGTCAATTATTTCAGCATCAATTTCAGGATGTTGTTGCAAAGCTTCAATAGCCCAATGAACTCCTAATCCGTAAGTGATAATTGATAAATCATTTCCTTCTCTTACAGTTTTTGCTTTACCAATTTCGATAGTATAATAATCATCATGCACATCTTCATTAATACTTCTATAAAGGGCTTTATGCTCAAAATACATTACAGGATTCGGATCTTCAATTGAAGCAGCCAACAATCCTTTAGCATCCGAAGGAAAAGCAGGATAAACTATTTTCAAACCAGGCACATGGAAAAACCAAGCTTCTGTTGATTGCGAATGAAACGGACCTGCTGCTACACTAGCCCCAGTTGGCATACGCACAACAACATCTGCATTTTGTCCCCAACGGTAATGCGTCTTAGCAAGGTTATTTACAATCTGATTAAATCCACAAGTAACGAAATCAGCAAATTGCATTTCTACAATCGATTTATATCCGTTGATGGAAAGTCCTAAACCAGTCCCCACAATTGCCGACTCACACAAAGGCGTATTACGAACTCGTCCTTTACCAAACTCCTCCACAAATCCTGCAGTAGCTTTAAATGCACCACCATACTCTGCAACATCCTGTCCCATGATTACTAAATTAGAATGGCGTTGCATAGCCTGACGCATAGCATCGGTGATTGCATCTAGAAATCGCTTATCACTTTTTGTATTACTAACGG
>JBDKGQ010000136.1:0-4166 GCA_039798145.1 Bacteroidota bacterium | reverse complement strand
GGTTGTGTGGTGATTATTTCCCATGATCGTTGGTTCTTAGATAGAGTATGTACGCATATTCTTGCTTTCGAAGGAGATTCGCAAGTGTACTTCTTCGAAGGAGGTTACTCTGAATATGAAGAGAATAAAAAGAAACGTTTAGGAAATACAGAAACTAAAAAGTTCAGATATAAAAAGCTGACTGCTTAATAAAAATTGAATGAAGCCATCTATCCCAAAAGGTACACGTGATTTCGGGCCATCAGAAATGGTCAAACGGAATTATATTTTTGATACCATCAAAGTTGTTTTCAAGAAATACGGTTTCCTGCCTTTGGAAACTCCGAGCATGGAGCAGCTTTCTACCTTAATGGGGAAGTATGGTGAGGAAGGGGATAAGCTGATTTTTAAAATTCTAAATTCAGGAAATTACTTGGATGGAGTAGATGAAACAGCCTATTCAAATAAGGATGTCAAGAAACTAACGCTTGGCATATCCGAAAAAGCCTTGCGTTACGATTTAACGGTTCCGTTTGCGCGTTTTGTAGTAATGCATCAGCATGAATTAGCGTTTCCATTCCGTCGTTATCAGATACAGCCTGTATGGCGAGCTGATAAACCGCAGAAAGGTCGCTATCGTGAATTTTATCAGTGCGATGCCGATGTGATTGGAAGTGATTCACTCTTGAATGAATTAGATTTAATCGAGTTGATGAACGAAGTGTTCAGTAATTTAAATCTGAATGTCACCTTGCTAATCAACAATCGAAAAGTGTTAGCAGGCATTGCAGAGGTGATTGGTGCTGCTGATAAAATGATTGATATCACTGTTGCTATCGATAAGTTAGATAAAATCGGAATTGATAAAGTAAAAGAAGAATTACGAGTAAAAGGATTATCCGAAGAAGCAATTGATAAATTATCGCCGTTGCTTTCTTTCAATGGTAATACCTCTGAAAAAGTTGCACTATTGAAATCAATGTTAAGCAATTCAGCAATTGGATGCAAAGGCATTGAAGAGATTGAAACGTTGTTCGGATTAACTGCTGGATTAAATCTTTCGCACTTAAATATTCAACTTGATTTAACCTTAGCTCGTGGATTAAACTATTACACAGGTGCTATTTTCGAAGTAAAAGTAAATGAGCCTGCAATTAATTTCTCAGGCAGTATTTGCGGTGGTGGACGCTATGATGATTTAACTGGCATCTTCGGATTAAAAGGAATGTCGGGAGTAGGAATTTCATTTGGTGCTGATCGTATTTATGATGTGTTAGATGAATTGAAATTATTCCCTGCCGAAGCAAGTCAATCAACCAAAGTGTTAATTGTAAATTTTGGAGAGGTAGAAACAAATTACGCCTTAACAATTCTTCGAAAATTACGCGGTAATAATATCGCTGCTGAAATTTATCCCGATGCAGCAAAACTTAAAAAGCAATTTACGTATGCAGATAACCGCACTATTCCATTTGTGATTATTGCGGGCTCTGATGAAATTGCTGCAAATACATTTGTCTTGAAAAATATGTCGTCAGGTGAACAGAAAACAATTTCTATCAACGACGACTTTAATACTATTTTTAATTAATGAATTATCAAATTTCTTCTACTCCCATCGGACTAGAACTTATCAGTGAAGTCATCGCAGGAAATGTTCAATTATCGTTGAGCGATGAAGCTAAATCACGCATTTTAAAATGTCGCAATTTCTTAAATGAAAAAGCAGATAATGGTGATGGTGTTTATTACGGTATTAATACTGGTTTCGGTTCTTTATACAACAAGACAATTTCAAAAGAAGATTTAGGTCAGCTACAAGTTAACCTAATGATGTCGCATGCTTGCGGAACAGGAAACGAAGTTCCTTCAGATATTGTTCGCTTGATGTTGTTCTTGAAAATTCAAGGGATGTCGTACGGTAATTCAGGAGTTCAATTAGAAACGGTTCAATTGATGGTTGATTTATTTAACCATCAGATTTTACCTGTTGTTTTCGATCAAGGTTCATTGGGTGCTTCTGGCGATTTATCTCCATTGGCGCATTTGTGTTTACCATTGATTGGAATGGGAGAGGTGATGTATGAAGGAAAGAAAATGGCAGCTTCTGAAGCATTGAATAAAGCAGGATTACAACCTGTGAAGTTAAAATCGAAAGAGGGATTAGCCTTATTAAACGGAACTCAGTTTATGAGTTCTTATGGCGTGTATTGTTTGCATAAAGCCTATCAGCTAGAAAGAATAGCGGATGTAGTTGCATCCATTTCATTAGAAGCATTTGATGGTCGTATTGAGCCGTTTAATCATTTGATTCATCAGATTCGTCCGCATAACGGACAAATAAAGACGGCTAGCCGTTTCCGAGAGTTGCTTCATGGAAGTGAAATGATTAGTCGTGCAAAGCAACATGTGCAAGATCCTTATGCCTTCCGTTGTGTGCCTCAGGTGCATGGTGCAAGTAAGGATACAATCGACTATGTAGCATCGGTTTTTAAAACAGAAATTAATTCAGTAACGGATAACCCAACAATTTATCCTGATGAAGATTTAATTATTTCAGCAGGGAATTTTCACGGACAGCCGTTGGCGTTACCATTAGACTTTTTAGCAATTGCTTTGGCGGAGTTAGGAAATATCAGTGAGCGCAGAACTTATCAATTGATTAGTGGCCTACGTGGACTCCCAGCATTTTTAGTGGCGAACCCTGGATTAGATTCAGGATTTATGATTCCGCAATATACAGCTGCATCGATTGTAAGTCAGAATAAGCAATTATGTACACCTGCTTCTATTGATTCCATTGTTTCTTCCAACGGACAAGAAGATCACGTAAGTATGGGAGCGAATGCTGCTACGAAATTATTGCGTGTAGTAAAAAATGTAGAAACCATTCTTGCTATCGAATTAATGAATGCCGTTCAAGGATTAGAGTTTCGTCGTCCGGCAAAGACCTCTGATAAACTAGAAGGATTAATCAGTGAATACAGAAAAGTGGTTTCCTTCGTGGAGAAAGATCGTTTGATGTATCCTGACATTCACAAATCAGTTGAGTTTATAAATAACTATCCATTTGAAAAAATCATCGATTAATATGAAAAACAAAATTATTCTATTAGCAGCTGCTTGCTTCACATTGAATGTAGCTGTTGCACAAAATGTACATCACGACCAATTACAAGCGCGTGAATACAAACCTGGTTTTTATGATAAAGACATCATGAAAGGCATTGAGCAATTCGAATCATCGAAGAAAGAAGCGCAACGCAAACCAAGTTATAAAATTGATGTCACTAAAATTGGATACTATCCAAAATCAGTAGATGAGTTTACAACATGGTGGAAAAACAATCCAATCTCACAGGGAAATACAGGGACATGTTGGTCGTTTTCAAGCACCTCTTATTTTGAAACAGAAGTATATCGTTTAACAAAAAAGCAAGTGAAGATTTCAGAAATCTATACCGCTTATTGGGAATATGTGGAGAAAGCAAAGCGATTTGTTTCAGAGCGTGGCAATAGTAATTTCGACGAAGGTTCAGAAGGAAATGCGGTAACAAGAATTTACAAAACTTACGGTGCTGTGCCTTTGGAAAGCTATACTGGATTGCTCCCAGGACAAACTTATCATAACCACGCACCAATGGTAGAAGAGATGAGAGCCTATTTACAAGGCGTGAAAGCAGCGAATGCATGGAATGAAGACGAAGTGATTGCAACGATAAAGAGCATCATGAATCATTATATCGGTGTGCCTCCAACAAAAGTAAAAGTGGATGGTAAAGAATACACGCCTTTGCAATACCTAAATGACTATTGCAAATTGAACATGAACGATTATGTGGATATTACATCATTGGGTAATAAACCTTATTGGAAGAAAGTAGAATATGAAGTTCCTGATAACTGGTGGCATGATAGCTCGTATTACAATGTTCCGTTAGATGACTACATGACGATTGTTCGCAATACCATGCGTAAAGGATATTCGGTGTTAATAGGTGGTGATGTTTCTGAAACAGGATTTGATGCATGGAGTCAAGTTGCAATGGTGCCTACTTACGATATCCCTTCTGCATATATTGATGAGAACGCGCGTATCATGCGTTTTATGAATGGAAGCACTACAGATGATCACGGAATGCACATGGTGGGTTATTTGGAGAAAGATGGAAAAGATTGGTATTTGA
>JBDKGQ010000135.1:0-4203 GCA_039798145.1 Bacteroidota bacterium | reverse complement strand
ACCTCCAATAGCCACACCTCGTGCTAAGGTGCTAACTGGAATGTTCAGCGGCTTTATTTTTTTAAAGATATAAAACAAAGTAGTATCGCCTTCCATCGTGGTACTTAGTGCCACCACAATTTCACGAATCTCTTTTTTACTTAATCGATCTACGAGCGCATCAATGGTTAGTTGAGAAGGACCAATGCCATCCATCGGACTAATTAATCCGCCTAACACATGATAATGTCCTTTAAACTGACTTGTATTTTCAATAGCAATGATATCGCGAATGTCTTCTACAATGCAAATGATTCCTTCATCACGTTTCGCATCTGCGCAGATATCGCAAATGTCGGTACCCGTAATGTTGTAGCAATGCATACAATAGCGAACTTCCTTTCTAAGCGATCCAATTTTCTCTCCCATATTGACCACTTGCTCAGGATGCATTTTTAATAAATGCAAAGCCATTCGCAACGCACTTTTTTGTCCAACGCCAGGTAGCTGGGCAAACGCCTGAACAACGTCGTCGAGTATTTTAGAGGGTAGATTCACGTTTCAATTTCCCGTATCGGGGATTACAAATTTACGAATCATAAGATGTTCAAAAAATATTATCGTTGAAAGTTTTGAATATTTATTCATGACTAATTTGGATGAAATTTTAAAGCATGACTCCTGCACTTACGATATCCCTGGTTTTACTCTATTTCGTAGTATTATTGGTTATTTCCTGGTATACTGCCCGTAATGCAGGTAACTTCGGATTCTTCCTCGGCAATAAGTCGTCGCCTTGGTATATTGTTGCCTTCGGGATGATTGGAACTTCGCTCTCAGGAGTGACCTTCGTGTCGGTGCCAGGTACGGTACAAACCCAGGCAATGTCGTATATGATGGTGGTAGTGGGTTATCTGTTTGGATACTTGGCCATTGCTTATTATTTGCTTCCCTTGTATTATAGATTACAGCTTACATCTATATACACATACCTGCAAACGCGCTTCGGCATGACAACCTATAAGTCGGGAGCGATGTTGTTTATTGTGGCAAGAACGGTCGGCGCAACAGCTCGATTATATCTCGTGATTTATGTCTTGCAAGCGTTTTTATTGAATGATGCAGGCATTCCGTTTTGGGCTACGGCTTTGTTTATTTTATTGTTGATTGTTGCATATACCTTCAAAGGTGGAGTTAAAACAATTGTGTGGACAGATACTTTACAAACTTCGTTCATGCTTGGTGGATTGGTGTTATGTGTTTATTTCATTCTGAAAAATTTGAACATCGATTTTTCTACTGCTTACCATACAATGCAAGATGCTGGTCACGCAAATTGGCTGATCACTGATTATAAAAGTCCTGCTTACTTTTTAAAGCATTTAATTGGAGGCGCCTTTATTGCAATTACGATGACAGGTCTTGATCAGGAGATGATGCAAAAAAATATTTCAGTAAAAACATTGGGTGGTGCGCAGAAGAATGTAGTGTCGTTAGGTTTTATTTTGATTGTTGTGAATTTCTTGTTTTTATTCCTTGGTGGATTATTGTACATCTATGCTCAGAAAGCGGGAATCAATATTGCGTCGAAAGATTTCAAGAGTGATAATTTATTCCCGGATATTGCGTTGAATTACTTTCCTCCGGTGATGGGATTTGTATTTATCATAGCGTTAATTTCTGCATTATTTCCGAGTGCGGATGGCGCTATTACAGCGTTGACATCTTCGTTTTGTATTGACATATTGGGAATTCAACGAAATGAGCAATGGGATGAACGTAAGCAATTACAAGTGAGAAGAATGGTGCATATTGGCTTTGCCATTCTGTTTTTGTTAGCCGTGTTATTTTTCTATTGGTTAGACAATCGTTCTATTATTGATCTAATCTTAAAATTGGGCGGATACACCTACGGACCATTATTAGGGATTTTTGTGTTTGGAATGTTTACTAAGCGCTCCTTAAAGGAAGGCGCTGTGCCGTTGATATGTATAATGTCGCCACTATTAACCTGGCAATTAGCTGAAAATGCGCCTGCATTGTTAGGCGGGTATAAATTTGGATACGAATTAATCGTTGTAAATGGGTTTATTACCTATTTAGGATTACTCCTTTCCAGTAATAACAATCAAAAAACAATAGCATAAATATACCTATATAATTTATAAAGGTATATTTGCAAAAGAATAAACCCAATTTATGTTTTCTAAAAATCTTGTTCGTTTTTATTTATTACTATCACTTTTCTTAGGTTCATTTTCTTTTTCATTTGCGCAGGAAGAACCTAAAGTGAAATGGAAAGATGGAGAAAAGTATATTGTCCATGAAATTAAAAAAGGAGATACGTGGTCCGGCTTATCCAGAAAATATAAAACATCTGTTAAATTGCTTCAGCAGATTAATCCTAAGTCAATGGAATTGAAATATGGCTTTGTAGTTTTAATACCATATGATAATTATTTGAATTCAATAAAAGGAGATAATCGAGTAGTTCAAGCAAACGAAAAAAGTAGTCAAAGCAATTCGAAAGAGTCAGGAGTGATTGATTCGAAAGCATCTAACGGTTTATTGGATACGTCGAATACGAGTACAAATGGAGGCTTTAATGCAATTAAGAAAAACGCGGATAAGAATAAAGACAATACTAAAACTAGCAATGAAACGATATCATATAAAGTTCAGTCGGGCGAAACTCTTTTCGGTATTGCCAAGAGGTATAAATTAAATTATAACGATTTAGCAAAATTTAATTCGTTAAAGTCGACCAATGTAAAAGCGGGGCAGGTAATAAAAATTCCTGTAAAATATAATGCGCCTTCAACGGAGCATGTAACTGATGTTAATAGTGACATAAAGTCTGATACTGGCCATGCTGGTTTAGAAAATTTGCAGAAAGATTCATCTAGCACTATTACTTCTGCTTATCAAGAAATTAATGGAACCATCATCGAGCAGGGTGTTGCTACATGGTTGATGGATGCAGGCACAGGTCGAAATGAAAAGTTTTATGCTTTACATCGAACAGCACCCATAGGTACGATAATCAAAGTTAAAAATGCTATGACGAATCGTTCTGTTTTTGTTAAAGTTGTTGGAGTATTGCCTGATACAGGTGATAATCATGATGTCTTGATCAAAATTACCCAGTCGGCAGCACGAAGAATTGGTATAATTGATTCACGATTCCGCGTTGAAATATCGTATAAATCAAAGTCGAAAAACGGATTAAGCAAGTAGCTTTCTTCTTTTCTTTTCTGCAACCAGCAAAGAAAGTTCTCTTCCCATTTGTCCTGCAATAGAAGTATTCTCTTGCGCTCTTCTTGTTAGATAAGGAAATACTGCATTCACGGGTCCGTAAGGAACATATTTAGCAACGTTATAACCTGCTTTAGCGAGATTAAAACTAATATGGTCGCTCATGCCTAACAACTGACTAAAATAAATACGTTGGTCGTTGTTTGCAATCGTATACTTCTGCATTAATTGCGTTAGTAATAAATTACTTTCTTCATTATGAGAGCCAGCACAAATGGCCATCTGTTGAATATTCTCGAGACAAAAGGTAAGTGCTAAGTTGTAATCTTTGTCGGTTGCTTCTTTACTCGGTTGTATCGGTGATGCATAGCCGTTAGATGCAGCACGTGCTCTTTCTTTTTCCATGTAAGCACCACGCACTAGTTTTAAACCTAAATGATAATTGCCGTTTTTAGCATGCTCGAAACTTGTTTTAATAAAGGCTAAGCGATCGTGACGATAAAGTTGAATGGTGTTGTAAACAATCGCTTTTGATTTGTTGTAACGCTCCATGTTCTCCGTTGCTAAATCATCAATCGCCTGCTGAATCCAACTCTCTTCTGCATCAATAAAAATACATACATCTGACTGAAATGCTGTTTCGCAAATTTTTTGAACACGTGCACGGATACGTTCGTAAGCCGCATTTTCTTCTTCGGATAATTTTATTCCCGCACTTACCTTTTCCAATAAATCAAAACGGCCAAGTCCGGTAACTTTAAATACTGAAAATGGAATCGCTTTATTCCCTTTCGCTTTTACAACTGTTGCGATAATTTCATCACAAGCATTATCAAACTCATGTTCTTCTTTCGCGCCTTCTACGGAATAATCTAATATGCTTCCAACACCGAACTGATGAAGTTTCTCAATTGCTTTTGTACATTCTTCAATGTTCTCTCCGCCACAAAACTGTTTAAATATGGTCGC
>JBDKGQ010000134.1:0-5056 GCA_039798145.1 Bacteroidota bacterium | reverse complement strand
GAGTAATAATTGAAAAACAATTTTATAGTCTGAGTTAGAAAAAATTACCGAGAAATCCTTGGGTATGGCTAGTTCTCCGCTACCAGTTTTATAATCAAGAATTCGCAGTTGATTATTTACAAGATCTAAACGATCAAAAATTCCTTTAATAAAAATTTTGTTTGAAGAGTCTAATTCGAAATCAAAACCAAAAGTCTCTTCAATACTCATAATTTCGAGATTAGGAGTTTCCTTATCAATCAACATTATTCGAGCTATTAACTCTTTAATTACAGATTGTAATAGATAATCATTTCCCAATAATTGCTTATGCGAATATTCTTCTTTTATCGCTTCATCGATATAATGATCGAGTAGAATGTTATCATAAAAACTGGTAGTAGGCTTAAATTGATTTTTATAAATTTCCTCCATTGCTTTATGAAGAATCCTTCCGAAGATCATTTGATCAATACCTTTCAATTCATCTGGCTTACGCAATTTAGCAATCTGCTCAAAGTAATATTTCAGCGGACAATAAATATAAGCTGATAGTGAAGAAGCTGAAAAACCTTTTCCAAGTACAGGTTGTGTATTATCAATATTGACATATTTAGCGATCATTTTGTCGATGATCTCATCCGTTTTTTCAATAACGATGTCTTCTGCCTGCAATGGTTGTAATTCAGATTGATACTGAATGTAATTTAATTTAATATTCGAATTTACTTTTACCAGTTCATTTTCAATCTGCAAAATAAATCTTGATTTTTCACCACCTCCCGTAGCCGTCATTTGACTATTATAAAACAAGGAGAGTTGATCACAACGCTGGATTAATCGATAGAAGTGATAAGCAGTAACTGCTTCTTGTTCTTCTTTGCAAGGAAGTGAATAAAACTTTCTAATTGCGTAAGGAATGAGCGACTTTGAAATGGAGTTAGAGGGAAGAGTACCTTCATTAACATTAGCAATAAACACATATTTATAATCGGTCAATCGAGTTTCTAAGAATCCGTTTATATTGATACCTTCTCCTTCATTCGCCTCTATTGGAATTCTTATTTTATTGATATGATTGATGAGCAGGGTCCAGTAAGATTGAATAGTGATTTCCTCATCAAAATTATTTAGCATAGTACCAAATAATGCAATCTCATTTTTAACACAACTTAAAATCTGTTTTTGATAATGAACTGTTGGTTCAATAAACTGATTAATCAAATTCATTAAGAACGTATGTTCTTCTCTATAATCTTTAACCGGAACGAGTAAGGAATTCTTAAGTTCCTCAATCGATTTATGCAGTATTAAGAATAAGCTATTAAATGATTTTATTTCGAAAAGACTACTAACAATAGATTCTATATTCGTTTCAGTATTTAAAAGCTGTGTGCGGATGCTTTTAATTTTTTTGATAAATGCTAATAGCGGAAAAGTAGTTAATGCGAGTCCCATAGAAGGATTATGAAGAATCCCTTTTTTATCAAGTACCTGTAACAATGGCAACAACAATGTATCATCAGGTAAAACAACAACGGCATTTGATAATTCAGTAGCTGGTAAATTTTCAAACTGCTGAATTAATTCGAGTCCGATATCTTTAGCCATAGCAGTACCGCCATTGCATTGAATTATATTGATATTTTTTGTGGTTTTTGATAAATCATCTCCAATAAAGTTTTTAGCTTCTGCCATGATTCCTTTACGAAGATAGTTTCCTGCTTCCTGCTTCTTATCAACTGCATAATAAGTATCTGCATCCTTGTAGACGACAGCATTATTATTCTTCACAAGGTAATTGATAATTACTTCTTCGGATTTAGTCAATGCATAAAATCCAGCAAATACAATCGCATCAAATTGTTTAAACCATACATTACTTTGAATTGATTGAGCTGTTTCGCGCCAAGCTAATCCTTCGTAACAATAATTGTTTTTTGATAAGATGGAATTAAACTCATCGTATAATAAAGGAAGTTTCTCCCAATAAGAAATAAATGATTCTTTGAGCGGAGAGAGTGGAAGTAATGAAAACTCATTCCAAAAACGATTTAATAATTCGGTTTCATATTCGTCGTTAGAAAACATTAATTCTATTTCCTTCACATCTACAATACGCTTAAATAACTTTTGAGTATCAATTAGATTTCTATCAACCTCGTCAAAATCAGCTAAAATCTGATCGCCCCATTTAATAAAATCATCCAGCTCAATGGTTGGGTCAATCTTTTTATAGGCAGAGAATAAATCGATGAGTAAACGTGTTTCATTCGCAATAGGAATTCCGGAGCAGAGGTCCATCAAATCAGCAATGGGAATACAGGTTGGTAAAAATCCTGGTGTTGACATTCGTTGACCTAGTTTGCGTTCAATCTGAACAGCTGCTCTACGCGTAGGGACGATTATTAGTGAGTTAGAAGTTACCTTAGGAAATATCGATTCTGTTAACTGATCGAGGAAAGAAATCATGCGTTAAAAATTTATATAAAAATAAAAAAGTCCCGACAGTAATTGCCGGGACTTTAAAAAAATTTTAGAAACTCTTAGTGCTTAACAACAAACTTCTTTGTTAAAGTATTATTGTTTTGAGTCACCTTTAAGAAGTAAACACCATTGCTCATTGAAGTCAAGTCTAACTCACGAGAGTTGAATCCTTGATTTGCATTAGCATTAATTGTATTTACTAATTGTCCCATCATATCATAAATTTCGATAGATGTAGTTTCCATACTTGGAGTGAAATAGTTAATTGTAAGAGTATTGTTAGCTGGGTTAGGGAATAAATTTAATCCTTCTAAACCTGTTACTTTTTCTGCACTAACGATATCGTTAGAGTTTTCCTCGCTACCATCAGCAGTACGGAAATTAGTTGCACTTGTGCTTACACGAACGCGGTAGCAAGAGTTTGCATTAAATGCGCTAGCATAACCATAAACTTGAATATAGCAAGTTCTTGAATTTGTATATGTGTTGTAAATTACCGTTTCAGTTGAAGTACCGCTTAATGCAGATGAAGTCAATGTAGTTCCACTTGAGTTATACAATGCTAAATCATAGTCAGCAGGAAGTTGGTCTAATACAACTTTAATTTTTGGAGCAGAAGCAACAGTTGTGAACTTGAACCAATCTTTATCGGTTGATGTACCAATTTTAGCAAAGATATCTGTGTTTAAAGCAATTGTTTTTGAAGTTGTTCGTGTTTCATTTGTTTCATATGAATCAGTGCATGATGTAGATACAGCCGAAGTTGTAAATGTTCCAATAGCAGAAGCTGTACCTGCAGTTCCTGAACAAGTTGCTGTTACCTGATATTGATAAGCCGTTGATGCTGTTAATCCTGTTAATGTAGCGGTTGCTGCAGTAACTGTTGCATTGTTTGTCCATGTAGTTGATGTAGCAACTCTGTATTGTACTAAATAACTTGAAGCACCTGTTACAGCTCCCCAGCTAACTGTAGCTGATGAAGATGTGATTGAAGAAGAAGCTAATGATGCTGGTGTTCCACAAGAAGCAGCTGCTGTTGTAGTGAAGTTAGCTAATGTAGAAACTGTACCTAACGTTCCAGAGCAAGAAGAAGTAACTTGGAATTCATAAGCCGTAGAAACTGTTAATCCAGTTAAAGCTGATGAAGTTGCTGATGTTGTTACTGTTGTCCATGTTGCTGAACCTACTGCACGGTATTGTAATGAATAACTAGTTGCTCCTGATACTGCTGTCCAGCTAACTGTTGCTGTTGTTGATCCAACTGAACTTGAAGTTAAACCTGTTACAGTTCCACAAGAAGTTGGAGGAGTAGGAGGTGTACAACCTAAAGAAGTTAATAATCCTGTACGTGAAGTATTGATTGCAGCAGTCATACGAGCTGATTGTCCAGCAGTAAACATATACATACATGCATCATCTGTGTAATCCATGTAGTTCATTGTCATTTCAGTTGGAGTTCCTGTACAAGTACTTAAGTGAGGGTAAGTAGGACATCCGTAGTTAGCTGTATTGTGTGTAGGGGTATCATTTACTAAATCGCTACCACAAGTTGCATCACCCCAGATATGGCGTAAGTTTAACCAGTGACCAACTTCGTGAGTTGCTGTTCTACCTTTATTACTTCGTGAGTTGCTGTTCTACCTTTATTATAAGGAGCAGATACAGTACCTGTTCTTCCGAAAGCAGAATATAAAATTACAACTCCGTCAGTAGCAGCAGCTCCACCAGGGAATTGAGCATAACCAAGGATACCGCCACTCATGTTACATGACCATAGGTTCAAGTATTGAGTTGTATTCCATGCATCATCACCACCATTGGCAGTACGCTTCATGTTATCATTTGTTGTAAAAGCTGTAGTAGTTGTTGACTTACGAATAATACCTGTTGTTGCATTACCATTAGGGTCACGCTGAGCTAAGCAAAACTGAATTTGACAGTCTGAAGCTAAAGCGGAAAAGATGGAAGGAGTTAAACTAGCATCAACATTTAATTTACGGAAGTCCTCATTTAAAACATCAATTTGAGATTGAATTTGCGCATCTGAAATATTTTGCGCAGCTGTATTATAGATAACGTGTACAACAACTGGAATTGTAATTACAGCACCAGTTCTGTGAGATGGATCTGACAACCATTGACTAGTTGCGTTTTCAATTTGTTGCATTCTTGTTTCAACAGTTGGGTCTTCTGCAATTTGTTGTTGCAAATGGTCCATACTGCCACATGTTCTTCCGGATTGTGAAAATCCAATTGTTGATAGACTCATCATAAGTCCCAACACTGCAATGTAGGTTTTTTTCATGTTTAAGTAATTAAGTTAAATAGTAAATAGTTAAATAAATTTCCAAGAATCTATAGTCGATTGATAACGGGAAAATCAACTAAAAACTCAGAAACTTTTCAAAGGTGGTTTTCAAAGTGGATGGCCTAAGCGTTTCCGTAGTGCTTCCAGTTTTTAATGAAACAGATTGCATTTTGGACGTCTTAAAGGAACTAACCACCGTTTTAGAGAGTGAAAAATTTGAGAAATACGAAGTTATTCCAGTTGGCATCACCAGAGCAGGAGAGTTTGTTCCAGCAGTTGATG
>JBDKGQ010000133.1:0-4501 GCA_039798145.1 Bacteroidota bacterium | reverse complement strand
TTAAAAAAGTGGGGGTTATGACTGGTGGTTAATCCAATTGATTAACTCGTTGATACTACTATCGAATGTGAAAGCATTGTACACAGTGTAGAATTTATCTGGGTCGTTTACATATGCATAACTATATTTTGCAAGGTCAATTCGATTTCTGTCGTAGGTAATTAGTCCTAATAGAACTCTTAATTCTGTACTGTTTATTGGATGTGTTCTGATATACTGCTTGCACATTGCAATTTTGGTATCATCAAAGCTTTCGTGCGCAACTATTTCCTTGAAGGTCACTGTAAACGGTATTGCATCCGTAGTTGTTTAAATTTCCGTAATAGTTTCCGCAATAACCATGACCGTCTTGCTCTATCACATCATTACAATCTTGGTGAATATTTCCTCGCAAAGGGTCAATGTCGGTTATCTTTAATATGTTCTGATAGGTAAGCATTGCTTTTACGCGAGCTCCAGCTGGGATAGTAATAAATCCATTATAAGCCAATCGGAAATTTCCTGGTCTTGGGCCACATCCATTGCTGTAACCGTAATTGTAATGTTGACCACCAACAGTCCAGATTTTAATTTTGTGGTCGCCTGGTGTTAAGTCAGTAATGATAAATTCTCTTGAAGGGTTGTTGTAATTGATCCGGTCGATTTCTACGATGATAGAATGATTGTTAAAAGTCCGGATGTTAAGTTTAGATCTGAATCCGTCTGCTTTAGCACTAACGTTTAATGTCACTAAAGCAATAAAAGTGTAAAGTAAATTTTTCATAATTGGGTCCTCCTTATTTTTTTGAACTTATTTTGCGGAAGCCAATCATCATGCCAAAAAAAATAGCATATTTGAATTGACTAATCAACAAAGAGTATATGCGTCAAATTATTTTAGTTGGAGTAGGTAGTTTCTTAGGAGGTATTGCTCGCTATATTTCTACCCTTGTTATTAATCAGAAATTAAATACTGATTTCCCTTACGCTACTTTATCAATAAATATTTTTGGATGCCTTGTGATTGGAATTGTGTACGGCATTTTTGAAAAATCAATTATTACCAGCGACTGGAAATTATTTTTAGCAACAGGTATCTGTGGTGGATTTACCACATTCTCTGCATTCTCAAATGAGTCTCTCGATTTATTAAAACAAGGAAATACATTAGGTATGCTAACATATATCGGTGTTAGTATTTTATTCGGACTTATAGCAACGTATCTGGGATACTGGATTGTGAAAAGTAGTTGCTGATTATTTTTTCTTGGCTTTAACTTTTGTTTTAGCTTTTGTCTTTGCCTTATTCGTTTCAGACTTAACCTGCTTTTTTAAATCCTCTGCTTTTGAAAGATTTTTCCAGTAGTCTTTACCGTAATCAACAAATACTTCATCATCAGCTTTGATTGTTCGTGTAGCAACAATAAAAACTCTTTTTTCGCCTTGTCGTGTCTTGATTTCGTATTGAGCATTGTTTCTTAAGCCATCAACTCTTCCAATTCCCTTCGCATCATTGGCATATCTTCCCATTGCTTCTTTCGTAAAATAAGCATCAACACAACGGTTTTTATTGATAAAAAAAGCATATCCCTCATGTCCTTCTTCTGCTCTCTTTTCACATACAGACCAAGGAACAATTTCTCCTTCATACTCACAAACGATATCACCTCTTTTAAATTCTTTTTTTACAAATAATCCTTTTCCTGCTCCTGGGATTAAACTCTTCTTTAAGTATAACATTTGTTTGTGGTATAATTGATTTTGGTTTGCAAAGATATAATTCTCCGCGTAATAATCAGACTATTAATAAACTTGAAAATTAGCCTAGTATTTTTGATAGCAGTAAGTTGGCCTCTGATATTGTTTTAATGTTGCTGAAGCTCACACTTAATTTGCCTTTATCTTCCTTCATTTTAGAGATATGAGGATGTTGCTGTACAAATTTCAGAATGGTATTAAATGCACTGCTTTGATAATATTCTGAGTTAGCATTGCTGATGAAATAGCCTTTAAAGATTTTATTTTTTAATAGTATTTTTTCAAATCCAATTTTCTTAGCATTCCATCTTAATCGAATAGTATCCATTAAATCAATTACCTGATGCGGTACATCTCCAAATCGATCTTTTAAATTCTTTTCAAAGGCTTGTAATTTATCTTCTGTTGCAATCTCATCCAGTTCTTTATACAAGCTAAGCCTCTCTGCAATATTTTCTACATAGGTTTCTGGAATACGCATCTCCAAATCCGTATCAATCTGACAATCTTGAACGAATGCTGCGTTTTCGTCTTTTGGAAAAACATCTTTAAAATCAGAATCTTTTAATTCTTGAATTGCTTCATCAAGAATCTTATGATACATCTCAAAACCAATTTCAGAAATGAAACCGCTTTGTTCTCCTCCTAACAAATTACCAGCTCCACGAATATCTAAATCCTTCATAGCAACCTGAAATCCACTTCCTAAATCAGAATGTTCCTCAATAGCTTTTAATCGCTGACGTGCTTCTGGTGTTAATACAGTAACTGGTGGTGCCAATAAATAACAAAATGCTTTTTTATTTGATCGTCCCACACGTCCGCGCATCTGATGTAAATCGCTTAATCCAAAGTAATGAGCATTATTGATGATCATTGTATTGGCATTACTGATATCTAAGCCTGATTCAATAATGGTCGTAGCTAATAAGACATCTGTTTCTCCTTCAATAAAATTCATTAAAATTTCTTCGAGCTTATCTCCATCCATCTGTCCATGACCAACTCCAATTTTTACTCCGGGACAAAGTTTTGCAATCATTGCCGCCATGTCATGTATATCTTGTACACGATTATGAATAAAAAACACCTGACCCCCTCTGGAAATTTCATAATTGATAGCATCCTTTATTAGTTGATCGTTGAAGGTGTGAACTTCGGTTGTAACAGGATATCGGTTGGGTGGAGGAGTATTGATGATAGAAAGATCTCTTGCGCCCATTAAAGAAAATTGCAGCGTTCTTGGAATAGGCGTTGCCGTTAGTGTGAGCGTATCGACATTTACTTTTATCGATTTTAATTTTTCTTTTGATGAAACACCAAATTTTTGTTCTTCATCAATTATCATTAAGCCTAGATCTTTAAATTTTATATCCTTGCTTAATAAACGATGAGTACCAATAATGATATCAATTTTCCCTTCGCTCAGTCGTTTTAATGTTTCTGTTTGTTGTGCACTCGTTTTAAATCGATTGATGTAATCAATATTAACAGGAAAACTCTTTAGTCGTTCTTTAAAGGTTCTGTAATGTTGTAATGCTAAAATTGTTGTGGGTACTAATACAGCTACTTGCTTTCCGTCTGTCGCTGCTTTAAAAGCAGCTCTTACTGCAATCTCCGTTTTCCCAAATCCAACATCCCCACAAATTAATCGATCCATCGGATATTCTTTTTCCATATCCTTTTTTACGTCAACTGTGGATTTTATTTGATCAGGCGTATCTTCATAAATAAAAGATGCTTCTAATTCATTTTGCAAGTAACCATCTTGACTAAATGCAAATCCTTTTTGTGCTTTTCGTTTTGCGTAAAGTGCAATCAGGTCTTTAGCAATATCTTTTACTTTTTTCTTGGTCTTTGATTTTAAAGTAGCCCAAGCAGTCGATCCAAGTTTATTTAACGTTGGTGCGTTTCCGTCCTTGCTGCTGTACCTTGCAATACGATGCAAACTATGAATACTAATGTAAAGTATATCATTATCCTTATAAACAAGTCGAATGGCTTCTTGTGGTTTGCCATTTACATCCATAGTCTCTAAGCCTGCAAATCTACCAACACCATGATCAATATGTGTAATAAAATCACCAGGCTTTAAAGAGTATAATTCTTTTAAAGTAATCGATTCGCTTTTACTATAATTCTTTTTTAATCTGAATCGATGATATCTGTCAAATATCTGATGGTCGGTATAAAAATTTATTTTTAATTCTTCATCAATAAAGCCTTGATGAAGCGATGTTAGTAACGTGTGAAATTTTAATTCTTTACCTTTAAATTCATCAGGCCTTGGAATATCTTCGAAGATGGAGTGAATTCTTTCTGCTTGTTTAGCCGAGTCTGAAAATAACAAATTGGTGAAGTTTTTTTTCTGACTTAAATATAAATTCTCAAGTAATAAGTTGAAATTCTTGTTGAAATGCGGTTGTGGTTTTGTTTTGAATTCAATTACAGGAACATCATTATTAAAAGGCTTGCTTCCAAATTCAATAAGTGTCCTTGACGCTAAACTTTCTTTAAAACCGTCAATCGAATCAAAAATGTCTTCAATATTACGTTCTACTTGTTCTTCTTCATAAAAAATATTACTTCCATAATTTTGTTCTGTCACTTCTTGCGAAGCTTCTATGCATTGATAAACATATTCAAGATCTTTTATAAAAAACAATGTGTTCTTTGCAATGAAGTTGAAAAAAGTTTCTTGCTCTTCTTTTACAATTCCGGTTTGTATATTAGGAATGATAGTGACAAATCCGATGTTTTTTTC
>JBDKGQ010000132.1:0-4243 GCA_039798145.1 Bacteroidota bacterium | reverse complement strand
ACCTACAGCTTTTGCAACCTTTTGAGCAAACATCCAAAGCTGCACATATTCGTCACTTTGAATATCAAAAATGTAATCTGTTTCCTTTTTAGGAATCACAAGTGTATGTCCGATTGCGAGTGGCATTATATCTAAAAAAGCCAGAAAATTTTCATCTTCAGCTATTTTATAGCAGGGTATTTCACCTGCAACTATCTTTGAGAAAATACTGGCCATTATCCTAATGAAATATCCAGGATTTCGAAATTTAACTTTCCTGCAGGTGTTGTTATCTCTGCTATTTCTCCAACTTTCTTTCCTAACAAACCTTTACCAATAGGAGAACCAACTGAAATTTTTCCTGACTTCAAATCAGCTTCATTTTCTGCAACAAGCATGTACGACATTTCAGCTTTGTTGGCAGTATTTCTAATTTTAACTCTACACAAAACAGAAACCTTAGAAATATCAAGCTTAGACTCATCAATCAATCTTGAATTAGCTAATAGCTCTTCCATTTTTGAAATCTTCAATTCTAATAAACCTTGCGCATCTTTAGCTGCATCGTATTCTGCATTTTCCGATAAATCACCTTTATCGCGCGCCTCAGCAATCTGACGAGAAATACTCGGACGTTCAACGGTTTTCAAATGTGCTAATTCATCCTGTAATTTTTTTAAACCTTCTTCAGTTAAGTAAGTAATATTCGACATGTTTCTATTATTAAAAATTTACGCTGTGCTTATTAAAGCAAGGAAGACCTCCTCTTCCGAGAAGGTCTTCCGATTATTTTTTCTAATTCTTATAGTGAGATATGTGCTCCGATAGAATGCGTCCCATCGAAAGTTTTTGTAGCACGGTATGAATAATCAACACCGAAACGCTTTCCTGATTTTCCTAATGGAACTTCATACGTCAATCCACCACTTAAGCCTTTTAAAGCTGTGATGTCTTCATCAATAATTGCATTCTTATCCTTCTTATCGATTGTATAAGCGGCACGAATTGCAAATGAGTTTTTGAAGCCATATTCAACACCTACTCCAATTTGATCACGAATGAACGAATTTGATGTGAATGCAATAGAAGGTGTGATACGAGAATCAGTTCCAGCTTTGATATCATAAGCAGCACCAATTGAAACTAATGCTGGTAATTCAAAATTCTCAGTACGTTGCTCTTGAAGCACGTTGATGTTTTGAGTTGCATTATCATTTCTGTATGATAAACCTTCGCCTTGATATTTCATAGGAGTACCAACATTTCTTAATGCAATACCGAAACGCACATTGTCGTGGTCTGCATTATTACCTGTTGTATACTGAATACCTGCGTCGATAGCAATACCTTGAGCTTTCACATCATTGATTGACTCAGATACGATATGAGTTGTAATACCACCTTTGATGCTATTACTGAACTCTTTCGCATACGTTAATCCGATATTTAAGAACTGAGGTGAATAAGTTCCATTACCGCCATCAGGGTTTGATTCTGTCAAACGTTGGATTTCTCCAAAGCTCATCGACATTAATGTTAAACCTAATGCTCCACTTTCTCCAACTTTTTGAGAAATACCGAACGCATTAATCTTAATGTCGGATCCCTTCAACCAATCAGTATGTGAAAAGGAAATATCTGTTCCTTTAGAATAAGCAGCACAAGCTGGGTTTAATCCGAACGACTCAACACCTCTTACGTTAGCAAGACCTGCCACACCCCATCCTGAATTTTTAGCCCATGGGTTAATAAGCAACTCGTGAGCACCACTCTGGCCAGCACGATCTTCGTTACCAGCAAAAGTTTGCGAACTCATAGCAGTTAATGCTACTGTTGCAACTGAAATATATATTAGAATTTTCTTCATATCTCTTTTTTTCTTTTTTAGGATTGATAGGTATTAGAAAGAATCAAGGTCAATTGGACGCATAACACCAAACCACTTAACTACTTTTTCTCCCAATGCACCTGCATCAACGTGAATAATATAAACACCGCTTGAAACTGTTATACCTGCTGTGTTTTTCAAATCCCAATCTAATGTTGTTGCTAAGTTTTCATCACGACCTTCAGATACAATCTGACCTGAAGTTACATCAGAAGAAACATCACGCTTAAATTGTCTTACTAATGTTCCATTCAATGTATAAATTGAAATTGTACACTTAGATGGTAAGTTAATAATTCGAACGCGGTTGTCTAACTGATCTTTTCTAGTCTTCTCATATGTTGAGTATGCGTAGTAAGGATTTGGAACTACATTGATATAATCTAATGCAGACTTAGCCTTTTCTGTTACGTTCGTACTTAACTCATAAGAACCTGGAATTGCAAATTGGTAATAAGGATTTCCTCCGTTTACCTGATTTGCACCTTCTGATGTAAATTGCTTATAGTTTTTCTTAACACGCAAGCTTACTTTCACATCTGAAGATGAATTCTCATTGTAAGTAAATCCATCATTAATTAATGGTAATGTACACCAAGTAATTGCTCTAAATGCAGCTCTTGCAGATGGCGCCGATGCAGTTGCAGTGTAAGTATTACTAAATCTTCTGAATAATGTATCCACCTTAGCACCATTATCATATTTACCTACAGTTGGAGCTGCAGGAGTGCTTGCTATTGTGTCGATGCCATATACATAAATATAGTGCATTCCACCATAGCTTAAACGTCCATTTGCATCTGTTCCTATATTACCCGTAGGATTCCACTTCATGTCAGTGCCATTTTCATTAACTAATGCAGAGTTTTCACCGAAAGCAATATTTAAACGCTCTCCAGTTTCAACATTTACTGCATATCCTGGGAACCATCCCATACCTACTGTATCTGTTAAAGAAGCTTCAGCAACATTTGCTCCTGGAGCATCCCATGCTAAACCATTCTTGTCTACTGAATGTTGATTACGCATCATGAATTTCTTTGCGTTACCAACTGTTGGCATTGTATCTTCTCCCATCTCCATTACTACTGCACGAGTCCACTTTGACTTATCTGAAGTAATAACCACATCGACTGAAGGCAAATAGCTCCACTTAATGAATGAACGTAAGTCTAATGAGTTACTAGTTCCTGGAGTTCTTGATGGTTTTGGAGCAGCTACCGTTTTTGCATTACTTGCTAGAATATAAGGCGCCCAAGTACCTTCCAGAATTGATTCATATGCTTCCAAAGAATCCAAGAAATAACTTGGAGAAGGATTCAATAAGTCAACGTTAGTCTGAGTACCACTTAAAATCCAGTTAGCCGTAGAAGTTAAAATTGAAGTTGCATCAACATCTTTAACTCCACCAAACCACTGATCACTAGGATTTTTATAAGTCTTAGTTCCACCAATCAAACCGTTGTTTGGAGCACCAAAATTACCTGGCTCTTGACCATTGATTTTAGAAATAGCCATCGAGATTTTATTCTTCTCATATAGCTGTTCATTGATACTAGAAATGCTGAATGTAGAACGAGCTAAAGAGCTACGTAATTGAGCATTTGTTCCTGTTGTAAATGTTCCAGAAATAGAAGTTGTAGTAAACTTCAATGTATCAGCATTAGCATATTGAACTTCAAATGAACCATTGATTGCAGGAGTAGAAGTAATACCTTGAACATTACTTAATGTAATATAAGTACCAGCTGTAATTCCTGAATTTCCAGAAGTAATCACAGTTACTGTTGTTCCATTAGCAGTGATATCATTGATACCAACATACTGCGATGGATTATTATATAAATAGTAGTAATCTGCGTCGCTTACTCCGCTGAATGCTAATTCAAAAGAACCAGCTTTAACAGCCCAAGGATCGTAAACGCTTACATTGATAGGACCTTTACCAACTTCGTAAACAGGATTTTGAACACTGTTAGTTGTTCCAGTAAAGATTTCATCAACTGAAGCCTGTGTCATTTCTAAGAAATTACCACCGTTACCTTGTCCTTCAATACGCTTAACTTGTACACCTTGTCCATAAGCTGAATTCAATACAGAACCTGCGTTGTTCACAACAGACTTGTGAGGAATTCCACTATATGTTCCGATGTTATTACGACCTTGAACATAAGGACGATTTTGCGTGTTTGCATTTAATGGATCAAACGGACGGTAGTTATTGTAAGCATAAGATACCACTAAGAAATAGTAAGGCTTATAGTTTACAAGGTCTTTCTGAGAGAATAAATCCTTCGTGATAATAAATGAATGTTGTAATCCATTATTAACCACTGTAGTTTTTTCTGAAGGAACCCAAGCAGAAATATTATTATC
>JBDKGQ010000131.1:0-4258 GCA_039798145.1 Bacteroidota bacterium | reverse complement strand
AAGTTATCCAAAGTGTACCACCTAAAATATCATAAGGTAAAAATTTTCTCTTATAGTCCATCTGACCTACACCAGCAACAAAGGGAGTAAAGGTTCTTACAATCGGGACAAAGCGCGCCATGATGATGGCCTTCGTTCCATATTTCTCGAAGAACTCTTCTGTTTTCTCGATATAGTCGCGTTTTACCAATGGTTTATTTCTGAATTGCCAGCTCGTGACATGTTCTCCCAAATAACGACCAATTGTATAATTGCAATTATCTCCTGCAACAGCTGCTACGATAAGCAATCCGATTACGTAAAAAATATTTAAGTTGTTAATTTCATTGGCACATAAAGCACCAACCGCAAATAGTAAAGAGTCGCCAGGCAAAAAGGGCATCACCACTAATCCTGTTTCAACGAATATGATGAGGAATAGAATGGCATAAACGAAGGTGCCATATTCACTAACCATCGCTGTAAGATGATCATTGATATGCAGGATAAAATCCAGAAGTTGAGAAATCATGAGTAACGGAAAGAAAATTAAATAGGACTAAGCGAAGAGTCGATTTCAGCAGCATAAGCAAGTATGCCACCTTTTAAGTTGTGCAGATTAGTAAATCCGAATTGTGATTCTAATGCATTAACGGCAACGGCACTGCGTCCACCAGCTTTGCAATGAATAATAACGGGAATGTCTGTACGAACTTTATCTTTATTATCAATGATTGTTGCCAATGGAATTAATTCTCCATTCAAATTGGCTGCATCAAATTCATATTCTTCGCGAACATCAATCAGTTGAAACTCCTGATTTTCGTCCAACATTTTTTTTAAGTCCTGAACGCTTACTTCTTTCATTATACTTTTGCTGTTTTATTCTTGTCTGTTGTTTCTTTTTTCTCTGTTGATTCATTTTCCTGACGGAATGATTGCATATCGTCATCTAAAAATTGGAAGAACGTATCACTTCTTAATCCGATTCTTAAAGTTTCTAATGCGATAACTTCATTCGGTGCAATGTTTCCTAAGTTAACATTCGCTCCGAAGTGCTTGATAAAGTAGGCTTGCTGTGATTTTTGTGGAGTCTCCCAGATGATTTTATCAGCAGGGATCTTAGCTACAATCTTATTGATTAAAACCACATGTGCCTTGCCGTTAGGACGATAAATACCAACGGTGCCACTTTCTCTGGCTTCCGCAATTACTTTCCATGCGCCTGCTTGCAATTCAGCATGCATCATGTCAATCCATTTGTTTGGTCTGATTAAAATACCTTCTTCCTTCGAACCAACTTCACTGATTACAGTAGCATATTTAGTTAGTCGATGGATGTACTCGCATTTCTGTTGGTGCGACATTGTGATTGAGCCATCAGAAATCTCGCAGTATTCCATTTTGTAGCGATCCATCAATCGAATGTAATCGTCAAACATTCCTCTTACAATGAAGGCTTCCATTAATGTTCCTCCGAAATAAACTGGAATTTTTGCCTCTTTGAAAAATGCTAGTTTACGCTCTAAATTCGGCGTAACCATGGAAGATCCAAAGCCAAGTTTTACGATATCAATAAAAGGTCCTGATCCATCAACAAGGTTTTCGCATTCTTTAATGCTTAAACCTTTATCCATAACCATTGTTAAACCCGCTTGACGAGGTTTAGCTGTTCTTTCAGGAACATGTGATAAGTGAAAATTCATCATATATTTTTATTTGTATTAATAATCCAATTTGTTCGTTCATCGTTTAACATTGCCGGAGCAATTTCAAATATTATCCGATGCTGGTTGTAATCTATTTGTAAAGCTCTCTCTAATTCTGCCATGCACGTTTCAATATTCCCAATCAAGAATAGATACGCCACAATTCGATAATGCATTTCAATATTTCCTTGATGGTGTGCTAATCCTTGCACTAGTAAAGCTACTGCACGATGATTTAAATTGTAATCATGCAATAAATCACTATAAGCAATCCAGGCATCTACATTATCCGGATCAACCTTTATTGATTTGCTGTAGCAATCATCAGCCTCCGGAAAATTGCCTAACTGATATTCACAGTCGCCTAACGCCAACCAGTATTCTCCGTTTTGATCATCATTTTCGAGGGCTTTCTTGATGTAATACATCGCTTCGTACCATCTCTCTTCTTCCTCGTAAGTAACGCCTATGCCGTACCATGCTTGCGCCATGAATGGGTCCGACTTAATTGCTTTTTGATAATAATCCCTTGCATCATCCCACTTCTTTAACTGCTCATAGCATTCTCCAAGATTGTAGTAGGTATAGGCATCAGGATGACAATATTCGAACGCTGTTTTATAAGCGGTAATTGATTCTTCAAATTGCTCATTCATCAGATAAACCTGCGCCATATCCAAGTAAGCTGGTGCAAATCGATCGTTAATTAACAAACAATAATCAAATGCTTTTAAAGCTTTTTCAAAGTCGCCTTGCTTGGTGTAAAGCTCCCCTAAATGATACCATGCAATGTAATAATATGGATCATCGTCGATGATGGAATTAATCAAGTTGATTCCTTTATCGAAAGTATTTGCAAATTCACAACAAGCAACAACTTCACTGATACATCCTTCGTGAGCGGGATTGTCCGTCAAGCATAAGATGTAATTGTCTAATGCAAGATTAAAATTACCTAAGCTTTGATAGGCAATTCCAATTCGGAAATAAATATCATCTTTTTGCTCATCTGCTAAGCTTAATGCTTTTTTATAACTTGAGATAGCTGACTCAAATATTTGAAGGATTGAATAGATATTTCCTTTGATAACAAAAACTTCAGGATCGAAAGGGGATACGCGTTCAACTTTTTCTAAAGCCGCTAATGCTTTTTCTTTCTTGCCTTTCATCGCTAGAAGTTCAGCTTCTTTCAGAATAAATCCGGTGCTATCAGGATGTATGCTTCTCGCATAATTTGTCACCTCGTCAGCACTATCAAAGTCCAAACATTCTAAATAATGGTCAATTAAATTTAAAAGGGTGTCGACATCAAAAAAGTACTGGGTTTTACGCCTCCTCATCTCTTCGAATTTCTTCAAAGAGTTTCCTAAAAATTCATTATCCTCAAATGGTCCCTGATCTTCAAACATAGCCGCTTTTTGTACTCTTACAAATTTAGCAAATAATACCTTTAAATCCTCACAATTTTTATCTGAATGTGGAATAAATTACGCTGAAAATTCAAATAGTTTTTAGATTTGCGTTCCATTAAAATCCTTTTTATATGATTTCCAACTCTTTGACTCAAAAAGTGCTTGTTGCAGGTGCAACAGGTTTGGTGGGAGGCGCCTTACTCTAGATACTAACAAAAGAGATAACTGTCCAAGAAATTATCGTTTTAGGTCGCACCGAGCCGGCCCTGAAATCTTCCAAAATTAAATTCGTATCGACTGATTTTACTAATCCCGATCAAATCGAAGGTCATTTTGAAGGGGTGCATGCGGTGTTCTGCTGTATCGGAACAATTATAAAAACCGCTGGCTCTCAAGAGGCTTTCAGGAAAGTAGATTTCGGTATTCCCGAGACATTAGCAATGTTGGCAGCCCGATATCAGGTAAAAAGTATGATCGTCATATCCTCAATAGGAGCAGATGCTAACAGCAGTAATTTTTATCTGCGTACCAAAGGAGAAATGGAGAATTGCGTAGCCAGTTACAAGATTTCTAAAACGGCATTTTTGCGTCCTTCTTTAATAAAAGGACCTAGAAAAGAATTTAGATGGAAAGAGCTTGTTTCGAGTATGTTTTTGAATCTGTTTTCATTTCTTTTGATTGGTAAATTCAAAAGATACCGAGCAATTGATCACGACGTAATTGCCATGGCCATGTGGCGCATATCAAACAGCGCAAATAATACAGTGGTTTATGAATCGGATGAGATTCAATGGATCGGTGGTTAATTCTTTGATTTCGAATTTGTTTTTATTAGATTAGCACCGAGCGAAATTGCACAAGTTTTTCTTTCTAATGTCATCTTTGTGGATTCGTTCCAAAAATTAGTTTATTAATTTTATAATGAAAATGAAGTGTAGTGGATTTGTGTATTCGTTCGGTCTAGCAATAGGTCTGTTTTTCGTTGGATTTAATTTTTCTGCTACTGCTCAATCAAATGATCTTAAATCGGAGGGGAGTCTCGCTTCCAAAACAGGTGAGGGCAAAACCAACGTCATCAAAACAGAATTCGGTTATCAATTATATCGAAATGGTCTTCCGTATTATGTAAAGGGTGTTGGTGGTGATGTCAACTTAGAT
>JBDKGQ010000130.1:0-4504 GCA_039798145.1 Bacteroidota bacterium | reverse complement strand
GTATTTATCAAATGGAACTCGCTAACAACATGATTTGTCATGCGAATAAACTTGATAGCAATAGCATTACTAATGCATTAAAAATATACAAAGAAGTTTTAGATAGCCCTGACTATACACTTTATAAATTCGAGGCTTGGCGCAGATGGAGAGCTGCTTCGCAAGGATTTATTTATGGTCCTATGAAAGATTCAGAAATACCAAACAATTTATACGATGGCGTTCGTGAAAATTGTGCTGCACATTGTGCTGCACAAATTCTAAAATACTATGTCAATCATCCTAAAGATCAAATGGCACTAAATCAATTTCTAGATTTTGCTACACATGGGATTGTATATCGAAGTGGAGAATACGAAGAAGGCAATCAGAATATGATTGAATTCTCTGAGCTTTTCAAATTAAACTAAATAAACAATTAATATATTACCTATATTTATGGTCAATACATTAATATGGGTTTCCGGTTTCATAAAAGAGTTTCATTAGGTGGCGGACTGGGATTAAACATCAGCAAGTCGGGTGTTTCTCCCAGTTATCGCACACGTTATGGAAGTATAAGTTCCAAAGGTTTTTCATTTCGCACAGGTATTGCAGGTTTAACCTACCGCAGTGGATTTGGAGGAAGGTCGCGTAAAGGAAATGCAGGTGATGCCATCCTCCTACTTTTCGTTGCCTTTTGGCTAGTGATTATTTCATTATTGATTATACTGAAATTAATTGAGTTATTTTTTTGGGCACTTACTGAACTAATCAAGTTTATTCAACGCGTTCAATACAGAAGGCAAATCAAAAAAGAAATTGAAAAGTTTAAAGATTCAACCATTGTAACAGTACTGAATTTTGAAGCTGATTCTCTTCCTGAAGAAATGCGTTCGATGAAAGTAAAATTTCAAGGAGCACTCGTTGAGAACGGATCAATTGTAGAGAAAGATCAGGAGGTAGCCACTTTTGTTGTTGGCGATAAAATAGGTAGAATGCTTGCGAATAAAGCAGGTAAAATTAAATTCGCTAAGTTGCCTGGCGATAGGATGCGTATTGGGGATTGTGTGTGTATGATTGAGACAATAATTGGATAATGTGCTAATGTGCTCGCGAGGCTTCGCGATGTGCTAATTTGTTAATGTGTTAATGTGCTAATGTGCGATTATTCGAATGACTCACTTTACTACCATATATTGGTTTCCTTATTATCATTTTATTGCCTAATTTTGAATGATTGAAAAAAGTACTGACCCTTTCTTTTGTCGCGCTGTTTATTGCGAATGTTTTTGAGCTGCATCAGATTGCAAAGCTCCCAGCATTAGTGCATCATTATTTTGAGCATCATAGCGAGAACAAGCATCCGTCGTTTGCAGAATTTTTTGCGCTCCACTATTTTGATCAGCATAGTCATGCTACACAAAATCATAAGCATGATGACTTACCTTTTAAATCGACAGACTGTTCATCATTTCATGCAGCAATCGTTTTTGTACAAACGATTCTTGCTAGTCATTATCAACCTTCGTTATATTTTACTAGTTTAATAAAAGAATCACAGCCTGATTTTTATTTTCAAAATTTTGTTGGAAAAATCTGGCAACCGCCCAAGCTATAATTTTACTTTTCGCTTTTATCAATTTCCTTTAACAATTATATCCGCTAAGCGTTATTAAACTATGCTTAATAAAATTATTGCGTTCTCCATCAAGAACAAACTTATCATTGGCATTCTAACCATTGCTCTCGCTATTTATGGTTGCTACCAATTCACAAAATTACCAATAGACGCCGTACCTGATATCACTAATAATCAAGTGCAAGTTATTACGGTATCTCCTTCTTTAGGTGCACCGGATATTGAACGTTTAATTACATTTCCAATTGAACAAGCCAATAGCAATATTCCAGGACTAAAAGAGATCAGAAGTTTCTCTCGTTTTGGATTATCACTCATTACGATTGTATTTAATGATGATGTCGATATTTATTGGGCACGTCAACAAGTTACCGAACGATTAAAAATTGCAGAAGAAGAAATTCCGAAAGAATTAGGAATTCCTACACTCGCTCCGGTGACAACTGGACTCGGCGAAATTTATCAGTATGTATTGCGTCCTGAGAAAGGTTATGAATCGAAATACACTGCTATTGAATTGCGTACTATACAAGATTGGATTGTTCGTCGACAATTACTCGGAGTGAAAGGGGTTGCCGATGTGAGTTCCTTCGGAGGAAGATTAAAGCAATATGAAATTGCTATTAATCCTTCAACATTAAACGCGCACAACATTACAGTAGAGGATGTTTTTACTGCGCTTGAAAAAAATAATGAAAATGCTGGTGGTGGATACATTGAAAAATCATCCACTGTTTTATTTATTCGAACAGAAGGCCTAATTCAGAAAATAGAAGATATTAAATCGATTGTTGTTAAATCATTGCCGAATGGAACTCCGCTTCTTTTAAAAGATATTGCAGAGGTACGTATTGGACAAGCAACGCGATATGGTGCTATTACTTATAATGATGAAGGAGAAGTCGCAGGAGCTGTTGTGATGATGTTGAAAGGAGAAAACAGTAGCAATGTAATTAAAGATGTGAAAGCACGCATCGAACAAATTAAATTAACACTACCGAAAGGTGTTATCCTCGAACCATTTCTCGATCGGACAAAAATGGTCGATAGTGCAATTGGTACCGTTACTAAAAACTTATTAGAAGGAGCACTCATCGTTATTTTCATCTTAGTATTATTTCTTGGAAATGTGCGCGCAGGATTTTTAGTTGCTTCCGTAATTCCATTATCGATGCTCTTCGCGATTATCATGATGAACATTTTTGGCGTGAGCGGCAATTTGATGAGTTTAGGCGCACTCGACTTCGGATTGATTGTAGATGGTGCAGTAATTATTGTAGAAGCAGTGATGCATAGTTTAATGCATAACAGAAAATTCGCAGGAATCAGTAGCGTTACGCAAGATGAAATGGATGATGCCGTGGGTAAATCGGCAGGTAAGATGATGAACAGTGCGGTATTCGGACAAATAATTATTTTAATTGTGTACCTACCGATATTTACGTTAGAAGGTATCGAAGGAAAGATGTTTATGCCAATGGCGCAAACAGTAGCATTTGCATTACTTGGTGCTTTTATTTTATCACTGACGTATATTCCAATGATGAGCACAGTTTTCTTAAGCAAGAAAATTGATCAAGGGAAAAACTGGTCGGATAAGATGATGGAATTTCTGATTGCTAAACAACAACGTTTGCTTCAGCAGATTTTAAAATTTCCCAAGGCTACGTTAGGAGTTTCTTTTGGATTATTATTGATTTCATTATTTGTCTTCTCAAAATTAGGAGGCGAATTTATTCCTGAATTACCTGAAGGCGACTTCGCAGTAGAAACTCGCGTACTAACGGGTAGCAATATCCGTACTTCGAGCGAGGCCTGTATGCAATCGGCACATGTATTACTGGAAAAATTTCCTGAAATTGAAAAGATTGTTGGAAAAACTGGAAGTGGAGAAATTCCTACTGATCCAATGCCAATGGAGGCAAGTGATATGATGATTATCTTGAAAGATAAATCACAATGGACATCCGCCGATACATGGGAAGAGCTTTCGAAAAAAATGAGCGATGCCTTAAATGTAATTCCTGGAGTACAGTATAGCTTTCAATATCCTGTAGCTATGCGCTTTAATGAATTAATGACAGGTGCAAAGCAAGATGTAGTTTGTAAAATATTTGGAGAGAACTTAGACACGCTATCAAAATATTCTCGCCTATTAGGTGAAACTGTTTCAAAAATTGAAGGCGCTGAGAATTTATACGTAGAGCCAATTGATGGATTACCTCAATTGATTGTAAGTTATAATCGTAGTGCGATTGCAGCGTATGGCTTAAACATTGGCGATGTTAATCGTGTTGTAAATATTTCGTTTGCAGGACAAAGTTGCGGACAAGTTTACGAAGATGAAAAACGATTTGACCTTGTTGTCCGAATGGCGAATGAACAACGTCAGCAAATTGAAGATGTACGCAACTTACTTATTCCAACTCCTAGCGGAAAACAAGTACCACTCTATCAATTAGCGGATGTATCTATCAAGCAAAGTGTAAATCAGATTCAACGTGATGATGCAAAGCGAAGAATTATTGTAGGATTTAATGTGAATGGTCGTGATGTGGCCTCAGTTGTAAAAGATGTTCAGCAAGCGGCAGCAAAAATTAATTTACCAACTGGCTATTACATTAATTATGGAGGTGCATTTGAAAATTTACAAGCAGCGCAAGATCGATTAAAATTAGCGGTACCTATTTCCTTATTGTTGATTTTTGTTTTCCTCTACTTTGCCTTCAATTCAATTAAACACGGATTGATTATTTATTCGGCTATTCCATTATCTGCTATTGGTGGTATTTTATTTTTAGCACTTCGTGGAATGCCATTCAGTATAAGTGCAGGTGTTGGATTCATTGCATTGTTTGGTGTGGCGGTGTTAAACGGAATTGT
>JBDKGQ010000129.1:0-5138 GCA_039798145.1 Bacteroidota bacterium | reverse complement strand
AGAAGCAGGTCCTTCGCATCCAGCTTTAATTCTCGGTATGAGTGGTGCGCCTCAAGCAGGTGATCAGTTTAATGTGATGGAAGATGAAAGAGAAGCACGTGAGATCGCAAACAAACGTTTACAATTACAACGTGAACAAGGAATACGTACGCATAAGCATATTACACTCGATGAAATCGGACGTCGTTTAGCAATTGGAAACTTTAAAGAGTTAAATGTAATTGTGAAAGGTGATGTGGATGGTTCAGTTGAAGCATTAGCCGATTCATTGTTGAAATTATCGAATCCAGAAATTCAGGTGAACGTGATTATGAAAGGTGTTGGACAAATTTCTGAGTCGGATGTAAACTTAGCTTCTGCATCAAATGCGATCATTATCGGATTCCAGGTTCGTCCTTCTGTAAGTGCTCGTAAATTAGCAGAGAATGAAGAAATCGATATCCGTTTGTATTCAATTATCTACGACGCAATCAACGAAGTGAAAGCAGCGATGGAAGGAATGCTTGCGCCGGAATTTGAAGAGAAAATCACTTGTAACGTTCAAGTTCGTGAAACATTCAAGATTCCAAAGGTGGGTACAATCGCAGGTTGTATGGTGTTAGAAGGTAAGATTAATCGTAATACTAAGATTAGAATTATCCGTGATGGTATCGTTGTTCATAGTGGCGAATTAGCTTCATTAAAACGATTTAAAGATGATGCTAAAGAAGTTCAGGCTGGTATGGAGTGCGGATTAAATATCAATAAGTTTAATGATATTCAAGAAGGCGATATTATCGAAGGGTACGAACAAGTTGCTATAAAGCGAACGCTTGCTTAAAATTAGTTTATCAAATATCTAATGATAAGGAGAAGCGTATTCTATGGAGTACGCTTTCTCTTTTTAAAATAACATTCCTGATTTAAAAATGTAGTTGCTATATTTAGTAACCTAAAAATTCGAATTATGAAAAAGCTGTTACTTTCAATTTTTCTTTTTTGCTCATTCGCTTCAGTAAAATCATTGGCTGGGGTTGGAGATACAACCGTTGTTCAGGCGTTTACTTTTAACTCGCCACAAAGAGCATGGTTTGTTTTTCCTTCGGCTACTATTAATTATGAGAAGATTTTAATGTTGTATACATTGAAGTGTAATCCGGCGCAATTCCCTGAGTGTGGTGAGTGGGATTACTTAACGAATACGTATGTATATAAGCATACGGGATTAATCGATAGTACAATTCATAACCAAAATTTATATTTGGTGAACGGTGGCAACTTTTCTTCTTTTACTTACTCGAATACGCCAACGTATACGCATAATACACATTGGGATTATTTTATTAATCATTTAGCAACTACTTCACTAAACACGTACACAGTGGCCGGCGGAACTACTGGTTCTAATCATCCTTTCGGAACTGCAAACAATTTATCTAAGTCGCAGTATCTATGGCGTGCCTCTGAACTAACGGCTGCGGGTATGGGTGCTGGGAATATTACAGGATTGAACTTTTATTTGCAAAATGTTGGCTCACCATTTAATAAGCTTACTATCCGATTGAAAATGGTTACAGCAGATACATTAACAGCTGCTACTACTAACGGTAATGGATTTACTACAGTTTATAGCAAAGGACATGATTTTGCACCTAATACTGCAGGCTGGAGAAATATTCAATTAACGAATTCATTTTATTGGGATGGAGTTTCTAATTTAATTGTTGAGGTTTCATTTGATAATTCACAGACTGGTATAGATAATCTCGTTCAGTCAAATGTGACAACATTTAAATCAGGTGTTACGAATGCATCTAATGATCGCACATTAAAAACACATTATGCCTCTTATGTAGAAGTTCCGGTTAATCCTGATCTCGCAGCTATCGATTCTTTTATTACTGTTTCTTTTTGGGCCTATGGTGATGCAGCACTTCAACCGATGAATGGTACAACTTTCGAAGCAGTTGATAGTAGTGGTAATCGTATTATTAATTCACATACTCCTTGGTCAGATTCAAAAGTATATTGGGATGCTGGTAATTTAGGCACTAGTTACGATCGTATTTCTAAATCGGCAACTGCAGCGCAAATAAAAGGTCAGTGGAATTATTGGACATTCACTAAGAACTGCGCAACAGGAGCAATGAAAATTTTCCTAAATGGTGCTACCTTCTTCACAGGTGGAGGGAAAACTAAGTTGATGACAGGCATTGATAAATTCCGAATTGGTAAAGGAAACTGGAATGGCTCACTTTCATATGATGGAAGAATTGATGAGTTTGCTGTATTTAATGTTGAATTACCTCAGGCTACGATTCAACAATTTATGAATAAGAAAATTGATGCTACGCATCCTAACTATAATAATCTGGTTGCTTATTATCATTTCGATGATGGCAATTATTTTACAGCAGCAGATGCTTCTCCAATGAATCATGGTCCTGCATATTTTAGTTTAGGTGCTGATAATCCATTAAAGTCTGCTTCAGAAATTAATTATGCTTGGAATGAAACTAATTCACGACCTAACATATCTTTTGAGCAAGGCGTATATACGTCGCAGTTAGATTCAGTTTTTGTTTTAGATTCAGTAATGAATCCTCCAACGCAAATTGTTGCTTATCTTGATACAATTAATAATGTAGGAGTACCAACAGATACAATGGTTGTATGGCCTTTAGGTTACACGAATTTTATTTACACTCCACAAGGACAAATGATTGATTCAACTTTAACTCCTGCGGATGGAACAATCAATCAATCGGTGTACACTTATTACACGTATTCACCTAATATGATTCGTTATGAAATGGGACGCTATATTACTCCTTACGGTAACGGATTAAGTTTAGGTAGTGGTTGGACATGGACATTTGATGTAAGTGATTACAGAACTTTGTTACATGATAGTGTGGATATGTCGGCTGGTAACTGGCAAGAATTATTAGATGTTAAATTTTTGATGATTGAAGGAACTCCTCCTCGTGATGTACTTGGAATCAGAAATCTTTGGAATGGTAACTTTAACTACGGAGTTGCAAGTAATCCAATCGATAATAGTTTACAAGCGCTTACGGTCGATTTAGAACCTAATGCAGTAAATGCAAGATGGAAATCTCGTGTTACAGGACATGGAATGGATACACCAGGAAACTGTGCTGAGTTTTGTCCGAAGAATCACTATTATAAAGTGAATGGTACTACACGTTATACGAAGTTAGTATGGAGAGATAACTGTGATTATAATCCGCTTTACCCTCAAGGAGGAACATGGGTTTATGATCGTTCAAACTGGTGCCCTGGTGCTGAAGTATGGACATACGATTGGGAAATATCAAACTTTATTACTCCAGGAACATCGTTCACATTAGATCATGATGTGCAGGCGTATACTCAAACATCGGGTTGGGATTATTATCAAATCGAAGATCAATTGGTGAGTTATGGAGCTCCTAACTTTACAAATGATGTAGCTATAGAAGATATCCTTGCACCAACAACAAATCAAATGTGGTTGAGAAAAAATCCTGTTTGTTCTTCTCCAATTATTAAAATTAAAAATACTGGATCCACAACACTTACTTCTGCAACTATAACTTACGGATTAGAAGGTGCAACACCTACAGTTTACAATTGGACAGGTTCCGTGGCATTTATGCAATCTGCTACATTAACACTTCCTAATTTTAACTGGATTGGCGGTGCTACTAAATTCTATGCGTATGTAAGTAATCCGAATGGAACAGCAGATCAATATGCATACAATGATACGATGCGTACAAACTTCGTTTATCCAAGCGCTACACCTTCTGTTTTTGTAATCGAATTAAAAACGAACAGTGCTCCAAGTGAAAACAGTTATACTGTTAAAGATGAAAATGGAAATATCATTTTATCGAGAAGTGGTCTTGCTGCTAATACGTATTATAACGACACACTTAATTTACCAAGCGGATGTTATCGTTTTGAGTTACTTGATAGTGGTGAAGATGGTTTAGCATGGTGGGCGAACACTGCACAAGGAACTGGTTATGTACGATTCAAGAATACAATGGGTAATGTGATGTATAACTTTAACTCTGATTTTGGTGGACAAGTTTACAAGCAGTTTACGGTTGGAATTGCAACAGGAGAAGATGAATTTATTTTATCGAATGTCACTAACCTTAACGTCTATCCGAACCCTTCAGAGTCGATGGTGTATATCGATTATATATATCGATTATAACTTAACGAATAGAACAGATGCATCAATCGAAATTTTAGACTTGATGGGTAAAACAATTTATTCTACTAAGGATGAAAATGTAACTGCAGGAAATAGAGTAGTGGATATGTCTGAATTTAGTAACGGCGTTTATTTCGTTCGTTTGATTTCAGGTAATCAGCAAATGACAAAGAAACTAATCATTAAAAAATAGAATCAATAAATTAAAAACAGTATGAAAAAGATAGCAGTACTCTTAATTGGGTTTGTGATTTCAGTAGGTCAGTTGCGTGCTGACGAAGGTATGTGGCCACTTATTATGATCCAGCAATTGCAGGATAGTATGCAGGCACGTGGATTAAAATTAACAGCTGATGATATTTATAACATCAATAAAGCTTGTGCTAAAGATGCCGTTGTGCGTTTGATGTCGAAGCAAAACAGAATGTTCTGTACAGGTGAGATCATCAGTAGCGAAGGTTTGTTTTTAACAAATCACCATTGTGGTTATGGTGCAATTCAAGAGTTAAGTACGAATGAAGATAATATTTTAGCAAATGGTTTCTGGGCTAAAAATAAGGGCGAAGAAAGAAAAGCTAATTTCAATATCGGATTACTTGCGAGAGTAGAAGATGTTACTTCTAAAATGCTTGACAGTATCAGTTTAACAATGGACGAATCAGCGCGTGCAAAAGCAGTTGCTGATAAGTTAACAAAGTTGCAAGCATCTTTGAAAGAAGGGTTAGGAGCAGACAAAGACAATTATGTTGTTGAAGTGGTTCCTTTTTATGCAGGAAATAAATTTCTTGCAATGTATTACATGGTTTACAAAGACATTCGTTTAGTAGGTACTCCTCCAGAAAATATTGGAAAGTTCGGTGGTGAAACGGACAACTGGATGTGGCCACGTCATACAGCTGATTTCAGTATGTTCCGTATTTATGCTAAC
>JBDKGQ010000128.1:0-4332 GCA_039798145.1 Bacteroidota bacterium | reverse complement strand
GAAGGGAAGAAAGAGGTAGTTCCGATTGTTCCAATCGTTCCTGCTTTGTGCATACTTCCATCAGCCATTTTATAATCAGCACCGATAGCCTGAGCTGTATCTTCAATCACAAACAAGTTGTGCTTCTTCGCGATTTCCATTACGCGTTGCATATCTGCACATTGTCCGAAAAGATGAACTGGAACAATCGCTTTTGTCTTAGGAGTAATTGCTTTTTCAATTGCTTCGCAATCGATCGTGAAATCATCACTATAAACATCCACTAAAACTGGCTTCAATTGAAGCAAGGCAATAACTTCAGCAGTTGCTACATAGGTAAAACTTGCAGTGATTACTTCATCACCAGGTTTTAAGTCCAAAGCCATCATCGCAATCTGCAATGCATCGGTACCGTTAGCACAAGGGATCACATGTTTTACCCCCATGTAATCTTCTAATTCTTTAGCGAATGTTTTTACTTCAGGCCCGTTGATATACGCCGATGATGTAACAACATTCAATATTGCTTGGTCGATTTCATTTTTGATTTTGTGATACTGACTTAACAAGTCAACCATCTGCATTTTTTTTACTGCTTCCATTTTCAATTTTTTAATGATTTTTGATGGGCATAGTATACCCCTTAAAATAACTCTGCGAAGATAGTATTTTACTCTTAAAAGCCGCCCGGTTTATGTCTTGAATTTTAGTAATTTTGAGGAATGAAAAAGCCAATTCTGACTTTGATATTGTTTTGCTTCGGATTCTACGGGGTAAATGCGCAGTCAAGTGTTAAAGATTCAGTCATAAAATGTGTCTTAGTGTCGCCCTCGTTTTCGATTCAAATTCCTGGTGGTGATATGGCCAATCGCTTTGGAACTAACTCGACAGTGGGTATATCTGTAGGGTTAAAAAACAAGAAAAACTGGACTTTTTCACTCGAAGGGAACTTTATTTTCGGGACGCAAATCAAGGAGACTTCCATCTTTTCAAACCTGACTGTTGATGGCGGTTATATCATTGGAAGCGATGGTTTGTATGCCGACATCCGTGCTTATGAGAGAGGTTATACCGTATTCGCTAACGTCGGAAAAATCATCCCTTACAAAGGTCCCAATCCCAACTGCGGAATTTATCTTCAGGCGGGTGCTGGCTTTTTGCAACATAAAATCAGAATAGAAGACAAGAAAAATTCGGTTCCTGCACTACAAGGCGATTACCTTCAAGGGTACGACCGATTAACGAACGGAATTGCGTTACGACAATTTATTGGCTATGCATATCTGGGAAACAAAAGGCTGGTTAACTTTTTTGGAGGTCTCGAATTCGTAGAGGGATTTACACAAGGGAAGCGAAATTTTAATTACAGTACAGGACTTTCAGATAACGGAAGTCGTTTCGATTTATTGATGGGAATTAAACTTGGGTGGATTATGCCATTCTACAAGCAAGCACCTGAAAAATTCTATACTTACTAATGAGTTTTCTTTGGCCAATTTATTACTTGGGTATCCAGCTTTATCGCTTGTCGATTAAGGTTGCATCACGCTTTAATGATAAAGCGTATCAGTGGTTAAATGGTCGTCGACAACTTGCTCCTGTTTGGAAAAAATTAAAGGATGTTCAAGAGCAAAGAATATGGGTACATTGTGCTTCGCTCGGTGAATTTGAACAAGGCAAACCGCTGATAGAAGCTTTAAAAGAGGCTTATCCAGATCATAAAATTGTACTTACTTTTTTTTCGCCTTCGGGATATAATGTTAGAAAGAATACTCCTGTAGCAGATTATGTTTTCTATATGCCGTTGGATGGGCCATCTGCATCACGTAGATTTATAAAAGCAATCCAACCTAAAATGGTGTTTTTTGTTAAGTATGAGTTCTGGTATTTTTATGGACGATATCTGGCAAAAAAGAAAATTCCTTTTTTCTGTGTTTCTGCAATTTTCAGAGAGAATCAGGTGTTTTTTAAATGGTATGGAGGATTTTTCAAGCAGATGCTGATGAGATATAATCATTTGTTTGTACAAGATCAGGCATCGTTGAAGTTGCTTTATAAAAAGGCAATCGCGAAAGTTACTGTTGCAGGTGATACTCGATTTGATGCCGTAAGTAAAATAGCAGCAGAGCATAAGCATTTAGACAATATTGAATCGTTTAAAGCAAACAGAAAGTTAATTGTTGTTGGCTCCTCCTGGAAGGCTGATATGCATGTTGTTGAGAAATGGATTGATGCTGTAACAAATGATTTTTGTTTTGTAATTGCACCGCATGAAATCAAAGAGGAGGAGATTTCTGAAATAGAAAGCAAGTATAACGGCATGACTATCCGTTATTCGAAAATCGACAACAAACCACTGAAAGATTTTAAAATCCTTATCATTGATAATGTTGGATTGTTATCTCGTATTTATCGCTATGCCGACTATGTTTACATAGGAGGTGGCTTTGGTGTAGGTATTCATAACATCCTAGAAGCAGCTGTTTATGGTGCACCCATATTTTTCGGACCTAACTATAATAAGTTTAATGAGGCGGTTGAACTAGTTAAATTAAAAAGTGCTTTTGCGGTGAATAATTCAAACGATTTACTTCTTGTATTTAATGAATTGAAATCTGATACATCTAAATATAATCAGGTAATCGAGTCAAACAAGAAGTTTGTTGAGACTCGTAAAGGAGCAACAAAAATCATCGTTGATTATTTAAAAATAAATGCTGTTTCTTAAGTTTATCGAAGTACGTACATTCGATAACTATCAAGCTTAATCAATACAAAAAGTAGTATTGTAAAGCTCCACAACGACGATCCTCCGTAACTAAAAAAAGGTAGTGGAATTCCAATTACTGGTGCTAGTCCGATTGCCATTCCAACGTTAACCATCACGTGAAAAAAGATAATGGATGCTACACCATATGCATAAATTCGAGTATAGGGCGACCGCTGACGTTCAGCAATAAATAAGATTCTATATAAGAGCGCAAGGAACATTAATAGTACAACAGTTGTTCCAACAAATCCCCATTCTTCTCCTACTGTACAGAATATGAAATCCGTACTTTGCTCTGGTACAAAGTCGTATTTAGTCTGCGTGCCTTGTAAAAATCCTTTTCCGAAAAAGCCACCAGAGCCAATTGCAATTAGCGATTGGTTTACATTATAACCAGCCCCTTTGGGGTCCGACTTTTTACCTAACAATACTTCAATTCTTTCTCTTTGATGCGCTTGTAAAACGTTGTTGTATGCATAATCTACTGAAAAAACAGCACCGCAGCACATCGATGTAATGATTGCGATGGTATATAAATTTCTCTTCGACTTACGCATGAGTATATAAGCGAGTAAACCGATTCCTCCAATAACCCCAATTAGAATCTTTGCAGGTACCATCAAGGCCAAAACAAATAATACGGCTCCTAAAAATCCGAAGATTAAAAAGTTTTGAGATAATCCCTCTCGGAATAAAACGAATATAAACGCACAAAAAACTAACGCTGAACCTGTATCATTCTGTAATAAGATAAAGGCCATCGGAATTAATATGATAGCTCCTGCGGTTAACTTCGTTTTTGTATCCTGCATCCGAATGTTCAACGTGCTCAAATATTTAGCTAATGCCATGCTGGTGGCAAACTTTGCAAATTCAGAGGGCTGTAGTTTGAATGAACCGATTTCAATCCATGATCTCGCACCCTGTACATTTTTTGCTACTGCTAGCACCACTAATAATAAAAGTAAAACGGCGGCATAAGTAGGATAAGAGAAGGATGCGAAAAACTTTCCGTCAATTACTAGTATAGCCATGCCAATTAACAAGGAAGTTCCAATCCACATCAGCTGCTTCCCATAATTCTGACTCATATCAAAAATATTGCTGTGCTCTTCGTTATAAACGGCAGCATAAATGTTCATCCATCCCATGAGCACAAATGTTAGGTATAGTAAAACTAATACCCAATCAATATTTTCAAATATGTTTTTTTGCTGCCTCACGGATTAAGAGAAGTATTCGTTTTTTTCGATTCTGTTAATGATATTGAAATTAAAAATGTCCAACCATAAAGGCTTTTCATTTTTAGAACTATTATCATTGCTGTTTTCTTTATCGTCAATTGGTTTTTCAATAAATTCATTGTCTGCAACCGCCCAATCGTTTAGTTCTAACTCGGGCAGTAAGTCATTTAATGAAGGGCCAATTATTTGTGCATCGATATTTTCTGGTTTCTTTTCTAAGGTGTTATTGATAATATTAATCAAATTACCTTTCATCATTTTTTCTTCAAGATCAGGACGCGATATAGAGTCGTACATAAACTTCTCCATCATTAAGCTGGCAATTGGAGCCGCCCATGA
>JBDKGQ010000127.1:0-8680 GCA_039798145.1 Bacteroidota bacterium | reverse complement strand
CAATAAAAAAATTGAACAGAAACAAGATAAAGGTCATCAGCAAGAAATAATTGAATTTATCAATTCAATAAAAGAAGGGAAGTCAAATCCAATTGCGTTTGAAGAAATCTACAATTCAATGCTTGCAACTTTTAAAGCAATCACCTCTATTCGAAGCAACGGACAATCAATAAAGATTGAATAGGACTATGTCGCGCATTGAAGAATCATTAATTAAACTACAGAACTATATCGAAGCGGAGTCTTATAAAGGCTATGACCCTTATGATACATTAATGTCGTTTATTCCTTTTGTAAGAATCAATAAATGGTTAGCTATCATTGCTACACAAGTCCAAAAAAGAAATCCAATAAACATACGTCCTTTATTAGGAATCAAAAAAGACTACAACCCAAAGGGTTTAGGATTAATGTTGCATGCTTATGCAGTATTACAACAAAAGCAACCATCGAAAGATTATTCATCACAAATTGAATTGCTGATTAATTTATTAAAAGAATCAAGCACGAAAGGATATAGTGGTTATTGCTGGGGATATAATTTTGGATGGTGTAGTCCTGAAAAATATTTAAAACCCTACTCTCCTACTTCAGTTGCAACAGCATTTATCATAAAAGGTTTTTACGAGGCATATAAAGTAAATCCAACAGAAGAAATCAAATCAATCATACTATCTGCTTCTGACTTTGTATTATGCGATTTAGCATTTACCGAAGATGAATCAGGCATATGCTATAGTTATTCGACAGAAAAAAAGGACATCTGTTATAATGCGTCTTTATTAGCGGGAGAAATTTTAGCTATCAATTATGCGATAACAAAAAATGAATCAATAAAGAAAAAATGTCATCATATAGTTAACTATGTAGTAAACAAACAACATAATGATGGACATTGGGCATATAGTAAAAACAAATCTAACGGTAACGAACGAACGCAAACCGATTTTCACCAAGGATTTGTATTAGAGTCAATATCAAATATTGTAACGCTTTGCGAAATCAAAGATGATACAATCGAACAATCACTAAACAAAGGATGCAGTTTTTATATCCTACAACAATTCGAACCGAATGGACGATCGTTATTTAGAATTCCCAAACTATATCCAACAGACATACACTATCAGGCTCAAGGAATAATTACTTTGTGTAGACTAAAACACAACTCCTCCGAGTTGCATTCCTTCGCTAAATCAATTGCGGAATGGACCATTGAAAATATGCAATCGAAAAAAGGATATTTCTATTATCGAGTGTATAAATTTTTCAAGGACAAAACATCGTATATCCGTTGGGGACAAGCATGGATGTTTTTAGCGTTAGCAGAATTAACAGAATCAGAAAAATGAAAAGAATTATAATATACATGGGGCATCCAGCCCACTTTCACTTATTCAAGAATACAATCATTCTTTTGAAAGAAGCTGGACATGATGTTAAGATTCTAATTAAGAAGAAAGATATATTAGAAGATCTACTTAAAAATCAAGGTTGGGATTATACTAATATTCATTCGAAAGAACGTGGCGACTCACGATTTAAAATTGCATTAGCCTTATTAAAAAGAGAATTAGCGCTACTTAAAATTGTATTACAATACAAACCGCATTTGATGGCGGGAACTTCTGCTGAAATTACGCATATTGGAAAAATCATGGGCATTCCATCTATTGTTGTGAATGAAGATGATGCTGATATTGTTCCATTGTTTGCAAAAATCGCTTATCCACTTGCAACAACTGTTCTTGCTCCAAATTGCTGCGATTGTGGTAAATGGAATTATAAAAAAACAGGATACGATAGTTACCATGAATTAGCTTATTTGCATCCGAATCATTTTCATGCTGATGAGTCTATCGTTAAGAAATACATACAAGAAAAAGATTTTATCATCTTACGATTTGCAAAGTTAAACGCACATCATGATGAAGGAAGAAAAGGTATCGATGATGCGCTAGCATTAAAACTTATCGAATTAATTTCTCCATACGGACGAGTGTATATTACCAGCGAGCGAGAACTTTCAAAAGAACTGGAACCATATCGCATCAGCATAAACCCATTACATATACATCATGCAATGGCCTTTGCAAAAATGTATATCGGAGATAGTCAGACCATGGCTGCTGAAGCGGCAGTTCTAGGAACTCCATCTATACGCTTCAACGATTTTGTTGGAGAGATTGGATATCTGGAAGAATTAGAGCACAAGTATCAATTAACTTTTGGTATTCGAACATCAGATAGAGAAAAACTATTTGAAACAACGAAAACGCTTATTGAGCAAAGCGATTTAAAAGAAGTATTTAAGCTTCGTAAAGAAACTATGCTAAAAGAAAAAACAGACCTCTCAATTTTAATGAAAGATCTGTTTCTCAAGTATTGTAACGCTTAGGCAGTAACTAAAAAGAGTTCCTTTAATTTCTCAACGGTGTAATCAATTTCCTCTTTTGTTGTAAAGCGACAAAACGAAAAACGAATAGATGGTCGTGACATATCTGCATTAATTCCGCGTAAAACATGCGAACCAACATTACTTCCTGACGAACAGGCACTACCTGCAGAACAAGCAATGCCAGCAATATCTAAATTAAACAACAACATTTCTGCGCTATCAATTTTCGGGAATGATACATTTAAAACAGTGTACAAACTATCATCTGTTATATCACCATTAAACTTTACTCCATCAATTTCATTTTTTAATCGGTCGGCCATATAGTTTTTCAAACCTTTTACATGAGCCATATCTTCTTGCAAATCTGCGTAAGCAATTTCTAATGCCTTTGCTAATCCTACAATTCCGTAAACATTCTCCGTTCCTCCACGCATATTTCGCTCTTGAGCGCCACCCGTGATAAACGGCTTTATCTTCACACGATTATTGATGTATAAAAATCCAATTCCTTTTGGTCCATGAAATTTATGTGCAGCACAAGTGATAAAATCAACCGGCAATGATGACAAATCATGTTCAAAATGTCCCATTGTCTGAACTGTATCAGAATGAAAAATCGCATCATACTTTCTGCACAGATCACCTACTTGCTGTAACGGAAGCAATGTTCCAATTTCATTATTAGCGTGCATCAAAGAAACAAAACTACGATCGTTGTTCTTTAACAATTCTTCTAAATGATTTAAATCGACATGACCTTGTTCATCAACATTAACAAGACTCAACTTGATTTCTCCTTTATGTGCAAGCTCTTCTAACGTATGCAAAACAGCATGATGTTCTAACGCAGAAGTAATAGCATGCTTTAAGCCTAAATCATGCATTCCACAACGAATGGCCATATTATCAGCTTCGGTACCGCCGGATGTAAAAAATATTTCTGCCGGAGATGTTTTTAATAACGATGCTACTTTCTTTCGTGATGTTTCAATCAACGAACGAACTTCACGTCCGTAAGCATGAATAGAAGAAGGATTTCCAAATTGATTTTTCAATACAGGAATCATCGCTTCTACTACATCGGGATGAATAGCTGTTGTTGCGGCATTATCGAGATAGACTTTCATAAATTTCGATTGATTAATTAGATGTGATTATTTCTTTGATATCGGAAATTATTTTCTCTGCTAAATTTTCAGCAGTGGTCATGGATTCACTTTCAGAATAAATTCGAATGATAGGCTCCGTATTTGATTTACGAAGGTGCACCCACTCTTTATTGAATTCTATTTTAACTCCGTCGATTGTATTAATTGGTTGAGCCGAATATTTCGTCTTAATCCCTTCTAGTACTTCATCAACATTAATCTCCGGTGTTAATTCGATTTTATTTTTTGAAATATAATAATCAGGATAAGATGCTCGTAACATAGAACAACTCTTACCATACTTTGCAAGCTGAGTCAAGAAAATTGCAATACCAGCTAATGCATCACGTCCGTAATGTAACTCTGGAAGAATTACTCCCCCATTTCCTTCACCACCAATAACTGCATTTGTTTCTTTCATCTTAGCAACAACATTCACTTCTCCAACAGCAGCAGCAGCATAAGTACAGCCATGCTTTTCGGTTACATCACGTAATGCACGTGTTGAAGATAAATTAGAAACAGTATTTCCTTTTTTATGTTGTAAAACAAAATCGGCTATTGCTACTAACGTATACTCCTCACCGAACATTTCACCATCTTCACATACGATAGCAAGTCTATCCACATCAGGATCTACTACTAATCCAACGTGCGCACCTTTCTTTTTACTCTGTTAAATTCTCCGGCAATGGCTCTGGATTATGAGGAAACTGTCCGTTAGGCTCACAATAAAGTGCTAAAATATTTTCAACTCCTAATGCTTTTAATAGAGCAGGTACAGCAATACCACCCGTTGAATTAACACAATCAATAGCAACTTTAAAATTCTTTTCCTTGATTGCATTTACATCCACATAAGGTAATGCTAATATACTTTGTATATGACGATTAATTGAATCATGGTCTTCGGAAATCTTTCCTAACTTATTTACATCAGCAAATATCAACTCATCACTTTCGGCGATTCTTAAAAGCTCTTCTCCATCAGCGGCAGAAATAAATTCACCTTTATTGTTTAACAATTTTAGAGCATTCCATTGTTTAGGGTTATGGCTTGCCGTTAGAATGATTCCTCCACTCGCTTTATGAAACGGAACATCCATTTCAACGGTAGGTGTTGTTGAAAGTCCAGTATTAATAACATCAACTCCCATCGATACCAATGTTGAAATCACGAGACCAGAAACCATCTCTCCTGAAATTCTCGCATCACGTCCTACTACTACTTTACAAGCTTCACTTTGATTTTGATTTTTCAACCATACAGCATATGCAGCTGTAAACTTCACTACATCTAATGGTGTTAATCCATCGCCTTGAATTCCGCCAATGGTTCCTCTAATTCCTGATATTGATTTTATAAGTGTCATTCGTAAATTAATCTTTTGATTTTATTAAATGTCCCATTTTATCTCTTTTAGTCTTAAGATAAAACTCGTTGTGTTCATTCGATTCTATTTCAATAGGAACTCGTTCTAAAATTTCTAATCCGTAGCCAATTAATCCTGCACGCTTAGTTGGATTGTTCGACATTAATCGCATTTTAGCGATACCTAAGTCGCGGATAATTTGCGCACCAACACCATAGTCACGCTCATCCATTTTAAATCCGAGTTGCAAATTAGCTTCAACAGTATCTAATCCTTCTTCCTGAAGTTTATATGCTTTGAGTTTATTAAGAAGTCCAATTCCTCTTCCTTCTTGATTCATGTAAACGATTGCTCCTTTCCCTTCTGATTCAATCTTCTTCATAGCTTGATGCAATTGTGGACCACAATCACAACGACAAGATCCGAAGATATCACCTGTTAAGCAAGATGAATGCACTCGCACAAGAACAGGTTCATCAATTGTCCACTCACCTTTCACTAAAGCAAGATGCTCCATACCATTGTTCGATTGAGTATAAGCAATCAATTTAAAATCGCCATACTCAGTTGGCATGTCCACTTCAATATTTCTGTGAATTAACGTTTCATGCTCTAATCGATATTTAATGAGTGCTTCAATAGAAATTATTTTCATATTGAAACGCTCTGCAATTTCCATCAATTGAGGAAGGCGAGCCATTGACCCATCTTCATTCATGATTTCAACGATTGTTCCTGAAGGATAAAATCCAGCTAGAGATGCAAGGTCCATGGATGCTTCCGTATGTCCTGCTCTTCTAATAACACCTCCTGTCCTGGTCGGCCAAGGTCAGAAGGCTTTGTATTTGCATCAATCATTGCCTGAATAGTTTTAGCTCGATCAGATGCTGAAATCCCTGTTGTACAACCATTACCCAATAGATCAACTGAAACTGTAAAGGCTGTTTCATGAGAGGCAGTATTTGTGTTTACCATCATTGGTAACTGCAACTCATCACAGCGCGTTTCAGAAATTGATACACAGATAAGACCTTTACCATGCGTAGCCATGAAATTCACCACCTCTGGCGTAACACTTTGAGAGGCTATCACGAAATCACCTTCGTTTTCACGATCCTCATCATCTACAACAATAATAATCTTACCCTCCCGCAGATCTTGTAATGCCTCAGCGATTGTATTTAATTTAAAGCTTCCCATGGTTATTTTTTGTGGTTGCAAAATTACAAAATAGTGTTGGTTGATTTTGATTTTAGGTAAACATTAATTGAAATAAAAAAAACTTTCAAAAAAATGTAACCAAAGAAAAGGACCTTCCGTTATACAACTCAGATTCAGCAATTGAATCTTTCGTTCTCAAAATAAGATACTGTTTGGATTTGAAATTTATAAACCCCGTAAGGTTTTAGATTTTTCAAACATCCAATAACAATAAAAACATTTTGCCCCGTAAGGCAAGATTAAATGGTTTTGGTGTTTTAGGTTAAATGTCTGGAGAGTAGTCCCGTAAGGCTACTCTCAATAGACAGCTTAAAATTTAAAAAATCAGTTAATCAAAAGCATGGTTAGCTTTTCAGGTTGATTGTCAGTTATGAAGTAGCCCCGTAAGGCTACTTCGGGCTGACTACACTAGAGTTAATGTAAAAAAAATGGTTAGGTTTTTAGGTTGATATCACGAGGGGGGCCTGTCTCCCCTCTGATATTTTAAAGACCAAGACTAAAAAAACAAAAGTCCAGACACTGTCTGGACTTTTTAGTTTAATGCTGTTTCTTCTTTAGATTCAGAATAGAAAAATCGGAATTTTCTTTTTTGATGATGTTTTGGAGGCAACCTAATCCATCTATCGACATTTCCACAACATCCCCTTCTTGAAGCCATTGAACTGGATAATTCGGGTCAGTTAATTTACCTGTTCCATTTAATTCAAGGAAACATCCAGTACCAACCGTTCCTGAACCAATTACATCACCTGGAAAAATATCAGCACCGTAAGCACATCGTTCAATGATTTCAGCAAAGGTCCAGTCCATATCACCCATATTACCTTCACTTACCTGCACCCCATTCACCCAACATTTCATTGATAGGTTATAGTTATTTCCTTCATGATCCTTTTTAGCAGGTACTTTAAATGCCTCAAGTTCATCAGGAGTAACCATGTAAGGTCCAATAACGGTAGAAAAATCTTTTCCTTTAGCGGGTCCAAGATTTAATTTCATTTCTTCCATTTGTAAAAGGCGCGCTGACATATCATTCATAATCATATAGCCGGCGATATATTGATCAGCATCTTTTGCTTTCACATTTCTTCCACGTTTACCTAAAACAACTGCCGCTTCTAATTCGAAATCCAGCTGACGAAAATGATCAGGCATACAATAGATATCTCCAGGACCTTGTATCGCATTATGATTTGTAAAATAAAAGATAGGGTATTCATCAAACTCTGCAATCATTTCTACTCCACGATTACGGCGGGCTGCAGCCACATGCTGACGAAACGCGTAACCATCACGACAAGATGTAGGCTGAGGAACTGGAGCCAACATATTAACAGCATTCCATTCCAAGCCAATAAAATCTATTTTACCTTCAATGATATTCATTTCCATTTTGCGCGCTTCATCCATCGCTTTCTCTTCTCCTTCTAATAATTCTTTCATTGAAAATGGAGCTGAAACACCCATAATAGCTGCTAATTCAGCATATGGATAAATTTTTCCGTTAACATAAAATGCTACTGCGGGTCCTTTCGGTGTATTAATACTGACAAGTTTCATATTTTAAAATTTGGATACAAAAGTAACCATTGGTTAAATTTGTCGGACTAAAAAGTGAATATATTTCCGATATTCGCAACAGACAAAAAAATTATGCCTCAATATCACAAACAAGGATCTATTCCACGTAAAAGACATACGCAATTTAGAAATGAAGAGGGAAAGTTATATGCGGAAGAATTAGTTTCTACACATGGATTTTCGAATATTTACTCACTTATTTACCATTGCCATCCTCCTACAATGGTAAAGTCATTAGGAGAACCTTTTTCAAGAGAGCCTAAAATTGTTGCTCAACGATTTTTAAAACATCAAAGTTTTTTAGGGTTTAATATCGAACCTGAAGACGACTATATCGATAGCAAAAAGGCAGTATTGATTAATAATGATTTGCATATTTCATTGGCGTCACCAAGAAAGTCGATTAGTGATTATTATTTGAAAAATGCAGATGCTGACGAGGTAATTTTTGTACATAAAGGTTCTGGAGTTTTAAAGACTATTTACGGAGATATTGATTTTGGATATGGTGATTATTTAGTTATTCCAAGAGGTACTATTTTTCAATTACACTTTAACGATGATAATAATCGTCTATTTATTGTTGATTCATTCACGGCTATTGAATTTCCGAAGCGCTACATGAATAATTACGGTCAGTTTGAAGAGCATGCTCCAATGTGCGAGCGCGATATCAGAAGACCTGAAAATATGAAGACGCATAATGAGACGGGGGACTTTAAAGTAATGATAAAGAAGCAGGGCATTGTGTATCCGTATATTTATGCTACTCACCCATTTGATGCGATTGGATGGGATGGTAATTTATACCCTTACGCATTTAATATTCAAGACTTTGAACCAATTACGGGAAGACTACATATGCCTCCTCCGATTCATCAAACATTTGAAGCTCATAATTTCGTAATTTGTTCCTTTGTTCCGAGAATGTACGACTACCATCCATTATCGATACC
>JBDKGQ010000126.1:0-4370 GCA_039798145.1 Bacteroidota bacterium | reverse complement strand
CTTGTGTTATGAACGAGGGTAAAAAACGTGGATTTTTACTCTCGTTTTCAAATTAACTATAAAACATGATGAGAATAAATATTTATACCTTGTTTTTATTTATTTCAATCAACAGTTTTTCTCAATCCTCTTCCTTTCGCGTTGTTGGTTATTACGCTGGAAGAACAATTGCACCTGATAGTTTTGAAGTTGAAAAGCTAACGCATCTTATTTGGTGCTTCGGACATTTAGATGGAAATAAATTAAGCATTGCAAATGCAACGGATAGTAGCATCATTCAGCAAATGGTGGCGTTAAAACAACGCAATCCGAAATTAAAGGTGATGTTATCTTTAGGAGGTTGGGGTGGCTGTGAACATTGCTCCGTAGTTTTTGCGAGTGATAGCGGACGAAAAGAATTTGCACAATCTGCAAAAGCATTAAATGATTTTTTTAAAACCGATGGTATTGATCTCGATTGGGAGTATCCCGTGGTAAAAGGTTTTCCAGGGCATGCATATAGCTTAGATGATAAAAATAATTTTACCGCATTAGTTAAAACACTTCGTGAAACATTAAATCCTGCGAATGAAATTAGTTTTGCTGCGGGAGGCTTTACTAATTATATCGATTCTGCTATTGATTGGAAAGGGACAATAAAGTATGTTGACTTTATCAATGTGATGAGCTATGATTTAGTGCATGGGTATTCAAAGATTAGCGGACATCATACTCCGTTATATTCTACTCCACAACAAACAGAATCTACCGATAACGCAGTAACGTTAATGTTAAATGCGGGAGTGCCAGCAAACAAAATTGTTATTGGTGCTGCTTTCTATGGGCGATTTTTTAAAATGACATCAGCCGGTCCTGTTGATTTATACCAACCCTGTGAATTTGTTCATGGCTTTTCTTATAAATATGCAAGCGATTCTTTGAATGGTTTTATGCGCAAGTGGGATGATATTGCAAAAGCCCCTTATGCAATTAACGAACATCGAAAACTCATCGCTACCTACGATGACGAACAATCCGTTGCGCTCAAAACTCGTTACGCACTCAACAAAAATTTAGGAGGGATTATGCTCTGGCAGTTATACGATGATAAGTTTACGAGAGGATTGCTAGATGCTATTACAATGGTGTGGAGGGAAGGGTATCGATGAGGGGGAATTAATAATTTATCGTTTATCATTTATTATTTATGTTTTGGTTGTGTTACAATTAAAACAATTCTTCTCCTCAAACGTTCTCAAATTAGTTTCAATATCAAATCACCATGAAAATAGTTTATGTTATCCTCGGAATTGTTGTTCTTGCTTTTATAGTTATACAAGTTTATGCTTTAAAAAGCCAGAAGGATATTGAGATGTATCCGTACACTGTCAAGAAAAAATACGATGGGTTTGAAGTGCGTAGTTATGATGCATCGTTGTTTACTTCTGTAAAGCTTTCTACGCATGTGTATAAGGATGCAGCAAGTAAAGGATTTAGAATTTTAGCAGGGTATATTTTTGGTGGTAATGATAGAAATGAAAATATTGCTATGACATCTCCAGTAGCTATGTCGTTAGAAGATTCAATGACGATGATGTTTATGGTTCCTAAGAAATATAAAAAGGAATTACTTCCACAGCCTAATCAATCGCAAATAGAGTTTAGAGAAGAGCCCGCAAAAGTAGTCGCAGCAATCACTTTCGGTGGCTGGGCCGATGATGAACGAATTGCAGAGTATAAACAAAAGTTAATTACTGCCTTAGATAAAGAGGGCATCGCCTACACTAATAAATTTTACTTCTTAGGATATAACCCACCTTTCGAAATGGTGAATCGTAGGAATGAAGTGATTGTTGAGTTGAAGTGAGATGTGCTGAATTAGATGAATTAAATTATTGATTTCATCTGAATAAAGTCAAATAGTGAAATAGTAGTAATAAATGAAAAATAAAACCAAGGAATTAGATGTGGATTATATCGGTGGTCAAGGGAAACCATTGACTAAAGAAGAGGAACTTGCAATTACGAACTTTATTAATAAATTGAAAGTTAAGCGTGCGAAAATAATGAAGCGAAAAATTTCGAAATCTGAAAAACAATCTAAATAATAAAGAATGAAAATAGAATTTGTCAAATCGAAATTAGAAAAAGCTGAGAAAAGTGGTTTTGCAAAAGACACAAAATCACAGATATTAAATCAGTCTAAAAGAATGATAAAATTAAATACAAAGGGTAAATAAATTTAAGTTTACTTAACTCCCCAAAATCTTTATCCCTCTCACAACAATCCTCCAATCGTTTCTCCAATTAAATTCCTTTGCGTAAAGTGCATTCAAACGGTCTTTCGTTACTTCGTTGTCGTTAGTAGTACTCATCGAGGATGGAGATAATACTCCAGGTTTTAAACCACGAAGAATTTTTTCATCCCCTTTTTTTCCCACCCAACTTTTCACTCCTGCTAATATCTGAAAAACATTAATAAGAAAGTTGACCTGATTCTTTACAATCAAAATTAAAATAGGAGAGAGAATCAAAAAAGCAATCGAGACACAAACATCAAATATGCGTTTTTTGCGCTTGTTAGCAGGACTATTTAAGTTCGATACATCTACAAAGTAGAGGTCTCCATTTTCATTGATCGAATTACTGCCTATGATAAACATACTCTCTGGAGGAGCAATCTTAAACTCAATATGACTATTGCTCACCGAGCTCATCAAATTCATGATCTGTGAGGAGGGTAAATCCTTTCCGCAGAAAATAACTTCATTTATCTCATACACAGAAACAATATCGCTGAAAGAAGTTAAGCTTCCTAAATAAAAAGATTTTAAATTCTGTTGTTCGTTATTGTCTTCATTATTGCTGATAAATCCGATAAAACGATTGGTGTTCCCTCCAATCATCAACATTGATAATATTCTATTGACTTCACCAGCATCGCCAACAATCAATAATCGTTTTTGTGCCGCTTCGTTTAAATGAAAGGTTTTAATTTTTGTATAATGCAACAGAATACGAATCGCAGCAGCAATAAAACAAGCCCACGCTGTTCCGAATAAAATTAATGCTCTCGAGAAACGTAAATTTTCAGGAAGTAAGGCATATCCTACTAAAATTACTAAGGTGCCTATTAGTAATCCCGTAATTAATTTCGAGAAACGAAATGGCTTATCGTAGCCTCCATTTAAATAAGCAGAGAGTATCCAGATGCCAATGTAAATCGGTACTACCACATTCATGAAGAAAGGAGGGTAGTGCGCTACATTCACATTAATCGACCAATAATCTTTAATGGCCATCATTCCTAAGTAAATCAAACCACCATCTACTAACGGTAGCCATATACGATCAACAAATCGTTTAACAATCGCTATTCCTGCACGAAGCCAAATAGCCATGTTAATCAAAAATGAAAACAACGCCGCATTGCCTGGGGCAAAATGTTTCTTCGCAAAAATTACCATGGCTTTGTAAAAAACAAATACATAGTTCACACTGCTTTTCTTCGTGCTTTCTCCTTTGTAGTGTATAATCTTTGTATCGGCGAAGTAATAATTCTTATATCCACCTTTGGTAATGCGATAACTTAAATCGATGTCCTCACCATACATGAAATAATCTTCATCCAACAATCCAACTTTATCAAGCGTTGCTTTACGCATTAACATAAAAGCACCACTCAACACATCGACTTCATGCGTTTTATTTTTATCTAAATAGCCTAAATGATATTTGCCAAATACTTTTGATTTTGGAAACACCGATGACAATCCGAAGATCTTATAAAATGCCACCGATGGAGTTGGTAAGCCTCGCTTTGATTCTGGAAGAAAATTTCCTTTACCATCAATCATATAAACGCCTAATCCTCCAGCATCATCATGCGCATCCATAAAGTCAACAACCTTTTTAAAGGTGTCTTCTTCAACAACAGTATCAGGATTCAACAACAAAACATATTCACCTTTCGATTTGCGTATAGCCTGATTGTTAGCTTTTGAAAATCCAGTGTTGTCTTTGTTGGCGATCAAATGTACTTCTGGAAAAAGCGACTGCACCATTTCATTGGAGCCATCCGAAGAATTATTATCTACTACAAATATTTCTGCATCTACTGTGCGACAAGCATTTTGCACCGACTGTAAGCACTGTTGCAAAAAGTACTTTACATTATAGTTAACAATGATGACAGATAATTTCAAGTCGTATTATTTTACAAGTTCATGGTCGTAAGGAACACGATTTACAATCGAACGACCTAATGTTACTTCATCCGCGTAAGCTAATTCACCTCCAATAGCCACACCTCGTGCTAAGGTGCTAACTGGAATGTTCAGCGGCTTTATTTTTTTAAAGATATAAAACAAAGTAGTATCGCCTTCCATCGT
>JBDKGQ010000125.1:0-4666 GCA_039798145.1 Bacteroidota bacterium | reverse complement strand
GCGAAAGCCTCGGTTTTTTACCTGGCGACTTAAAAGAAAAGATAGATCCTTATTTACGTCCGCTGTACGACGCATTGTTCGATATGGTGCCTGGCGAAAAATTAAAAACCTTCTTAGAGAACGGAGTAATTGAAGTAGCGCCGTTAGCATTTATGCGTGGAAGAACACTCGATAATGCCTTTGTAATTTTAGATGAGGCACAAAATGCAACCGAAAGTCAGTTGAAGATGTTTCTCACGCGTATGGGACCTTCGCAAGTCGATTTGCCAAAATATCAACCTTCAGGATTAATTCAAGCTACACGATTACTGAAAAATATTGATGGAATTGAATTCGTAACCTTAGATGCGACCGATGTTGTTCGTCATCGATTAGTGCGCGACATTATCCATGCTTACGATAAAGAACCTGCAAAGGAAAAAGATACTAATCGTGATTATAAAGGTCGAAGACCATCGAAGCGAAATGAGCAAGAATCATCAGAAAAAGAATCAGATCAAGAATAAAAAATAATAAAGTCATGTTGCAAAGCGAAATGCAAAACTGTTTACATCATACCGATTTTAAATTTGAAAGAACCACATCTATCTATCACGGAAAAGTGCGTGATGTATATGTGATTGATAATACCTGGATGCTAATGGTCGTGAGTGACCGTATATCAGCATTCGATTTTGTTATGCCAAGACCAATTCCTTATAAAGGTCAAGTGTTAAACCAACTAGCCGCTCATTTTCTTGAAGCTACAAAAGATATTTGTCCTAATTGGGTGCTTTCAGTTCCTGATCCGAATGTAACTATCGGACGTTTATGTCAGCCATTCAAAGTGGAAATGGTGATAAGAGGTTATTTAACCGGACACGCGTGGCGTGAATACAGCGCAGGTAAGCGAATTATTTGTGGTGTTGCAATGCCTGACGGGATGAAAGAAAACGAAGCATTCCCAGAGCCTATTATTACGCCTACAACTAAAAGTGATCACGGTCACGATTTAGATATTTCGCGTGAGGAAATTTTAAAACAAGGAATAGTAAGCGAAGAAGATTATTTAATTCTTGAAAAATATACGCGAGCGTTATATCAGCGAGGTAAAGAAATGGCTGCTGATAAAGGATTGATATTAGTCGATACGAAATATGAATTTGGTAAAGCAGACAATACAATTTATTTGATTGATGAAATTCATACACCTGATTCATCTCGCTATTTTTATGCTGACGGATATGCGCAACGTTTAGAAAACAACGAGCCGCAACGTCAATTGTCGAAAGAGTTTTTACGTCAGTGGTTAATCGCAAACGATTTTCAAGGCAAAGATGGACAAGTGATTCCAACATTCTCTGATGAGTTTATCAATGAAATCAGCGAACGATATATTGAATTGTACGAGAAGGTAAGTGGAAAAGAATTCGTGAAGGGAAATGATGAAAATGTAGAAGCGCGTGTGTTGAATAATTGCAACGAAGCAATTAAAAACCTGGTTAAATAATCGAACCTACATTACGGTGTTTTCCGATTTTGTCTTTGTAAAATTCTGCTATTATCAAACTGTCTTTTTGAAAGTCACCTGATGAATGCAAGGGCGAAGAAAAGCTAACTTCTTTCTTCTGATAATCTAATCCAACCATCACTATTGGAACATTGGCTTGTGTAGCTATCTGATAAAATCCTGTTTTAAATTTAGGTACAGCCTTTCGGGTTCCTTCGGGAGCGAGTGCTAATGAAAAGTTTTTATCCTCTTTAAATTTTTGACTAATCTCTGTGACTAAATCATGTTTGTTGGATCTGTCTACAGGAATACCTCCAATGGATTTTAAAAAGAGATTAAAAGGGAAAAAGAACAATTCTTTCTTGGCAAAAAAATGAGGACGAATCCCAAGTATGTTTTTGACGGCAAGTCCAACAAAAAAATCCCAATTACTCGAATGCGGAGCAGCTATTAAAACAAATTGAAAAGAATGGAGATTAGGAGCATTAATTATTTTCCAATTGAAAAGTTTAAATAAAAACTGATAGAGAGCTTTCTTCATAATTTCCTCTAAAATAAAAAAGGCATCCGATTAAAGATGCCTTTTCTGAATTATTTTATTTGATTACTCAGCAACTACTACTAAATACTTCGATGCTTTCCAGAAGTTTTCAGGATCTGTAATTTCAATAGAAGTTACTTTTTCGTTTTCTTTCTGAATTTTATAAGTGCCACTTGGGTGTGTGCTCACAAGTTTTGCATCTTTCTTATTAATAGAAATTGTTTTAGTTGAAGTGTAGTCGATTTGTGTAAAGGCATTCTGGTTAAAATCAGGAACCATTGACTTTGCTTTTCCTATACCTAAGAAACCGCCTTGCTTCGATAATACTTTTTTATCTCTTAATTCTTTATAAGATCCAACAGTATAAAACGCAGTATGAAGCTTTGTTGTCTTGTCAGAAATCTCCGCTGCTTTTTGCTGATTCTCTGCTTTTACGTTATCAATTTCACCTTGCATGTTAGTGATTGTACCATTCAAAGCAACTACCTTTTCATTTAATGAATTTATACTTGAATCACGTAAAGCTAATTGCTCGTTTAGGCCAGAAATGATTTTCTCCATTTCAGTAATCTTTACATTCGAGCGACGAATTTTAGCTTGAAGGTCAGCTAATTTATTCTTGTTCTCTTCGATCAATTGCTTAATAGACTCAACATTATTAAGAATGTTTTGCTTTGCTGTAGTGGATGCTTCAGGATTGTTCATGTCACTCTTGTTGATCATGGCTTCCTGCTGAGTAAGATTTTCAATGCTAGCTTGAATTTCTGCGATATCCTGCATGTATCCGTTAATCATTGAGTCCTTTGCATCATATTGAGACATTAAGCTGTCGCGCTCTTTCATCATGCGCTCAACTTCTGTCTTGTAATCTGGGCCGCCACATCCGTAGATAACAGTGGCAATGGAAATAATACCTAGTAGTTTTTTCATGGTTTTTAAAATTTTATCAAAGATAATCAAACTTTCACCAATAAAAACGACACTTTCGCCTAAATATTATGAACAAATTGTTATTAATAACCCAGGATTTTCATCATGTTCTTAGCACTTTGTTCTTTTGCGAACAAGCGTGTAGTGTATTCGCCGTCCTCATCACGGTCGATTAATACATGCTTTGGTGCAGGTATAAGACAATGTTGAATGCCACCATAGCCACCTAAACTCTCTTGGTAGGCCCCTGTATGGAAGAATCCCAGATATTGAGTTTCGCCTTCAGCACTTTTCGGTAAGAATACACGATTGCGAATGGATTCCATAATATAGTAATCATCGCTATCGCAAGTAATACCACCAAGGTTAACGCGCTGGTAATCGTGTTCCCAGTTGTTTATAGCTAGTAATATGAACTTCTGTTTTAATCCCCAGGTATCAGGTAGTGTAGTAATAAATGAAGAGTCAATCATGCTCCACAACTCGTTATCGTTCTGTTGTTTTTGTCCAACAATGCTGAATAAAATAGCCCCGCTCTCACCAACTGTAAATGATCCGAATTCGGTTACAATCGTTGGCTCTTCGACCTCTTTTGAATCGCAAGCCGCCTTTATCTGACGGATGATCTCATCAGCCATATATTGGTAATCGTAACTGAAGTCAAGTTTTGTTCTTATTGGGAAACCACCGCCAATATCCAATAACTCTAACTCAGGACAAATCTTACGTAAATCACAATAGAGGTTAATGTTCTTCTGTAATTCTGCCCAATAGTAAGCGGTGTCTTTGATTCCAGTATTGATAAAGAAGTGAAGTAGCTTTAACTCTACACGCGGGTTATTGATGATATGCGATTTATAAAAATCAATAATCTCGTTATAGCGAATTCCTAAACGTGAGGTATAGAATTCCGCATTGGGCTCTTCCTCTGCCGCAATACGAATCCCAATCTTAATCTTACCCTCGTAGTTATTCAAATAATAATCTAACTCTTCCTTATTGTCAAGAATAGGGATTATATTCGTAAATCCATCGTTCATCAATTCAATAATGCCATCGGTATAGTTCTCTTTTTTGAACCCGTTACAAAGGACATAGCGCTCTTTGTCGATTTTGTTGTTCTCGTGAAGGTTCTTAATAATTGAAATATCGAAGGCGGAAGAGGTCTCTAAATGGATATCGTTCTTTAAAGCTTCATTCAATACAAATTCAAAGTGTGAACTTTTTGTACAATAACAATACATATAGTTACCTTTGTACCCGGCTTTGGCCATCGCAACGTTAAAAAGTCGTGTCGACTTTTGAATTTGCTCGCTGATTTTAGGCAGGTAGGTGATTTTAAGCGGAGTTCCGTACTGCTCGATGATATCCATCAAAGGAACACCATTAAAATGCAAGGAGGCATCCTTAACCTCAAATCCTTCCTGTGGAAAATCAAAGGTTTGTTCAATTAGGTCGGTGTAGCGATTTTTCATGATCCGAGTGAGTTACTTTGTGTTTGTTTTGCAAATGTAAGTAACTTACTTTCTTTATGAAAGTGAATTTTGCGATTCGTAATAAAATTTAATATTGCGTTATTTTAATTATTTCTTTGATTTTTTTCCTAATAATTCAGCAATAAGTCCTTTTGTATCATTAGTAAACGATATGTAATGCCCGTGACATCTATGATTTGAAAATACAAAATCAGATCTTTTAAGTTGTCC
>JBDKGQ010000124.1:0-4439 GCA_039798145.1 Bacteroidota bacterium | reverse complement strand
TGGGACGCCTTTAAATTTATTTCCAGTTATCACACAGTCTGCTATTGGCAAACGTGGACCAATAACTGTTTTTGGAAATGATTATAATACGAATGATGGTAGTTGCGTTAGGGATTACATTCACGTAGTTGATATTGCAAGAGCACATGTTATTGCGATTGTACGATTACTTAATAATATTACTTCTGATAATTTTGAAATCTTCAATCTTGGAACAGGAAAAGGCTTGACTGTTTTAGAAGTGATCAATGCATTTGAAAAACATAGTGGTGTTAAATTAGATTACACCATTGGCAATAGAAGAGCTGGTGATGTGGAGAAAGTTTTTGCAGACACAAAAAAAGCAAATGAAGTATTGGGGTGGAAAGCAACTCATGATTTGGAATCGATGATTACATCATCATGGGAATGGGAGAAAAAATTAAAATCAATAGGCACTAATTTTTCAAAAGTATCAGCGTAACAATGAGTAAAAAAATATTAATCACTGGTGGTGCAGGATTTATTGGTTCACATGTAGTAAGACGATTTGTAAAAAACTATCCGCAGTACCATATTTATAACCTTGATGCTTTAACGTACGCAGGTAATCTTGCAAACCTTAGAGATATAGAGAACGAATCTAACTACACTTTTATTAAAGGAGACATTACTGATAGTAGTTTAGTTCAAGCATTATTTTCAGAACATAATTTTGATGGAGTGATTCATCTTGCTGCAGAGTCGCATGTAGATAGAAGCATTGCAAATCCAATGTCGTTTGTAACTACAAACATTATTGGAACGGTTGTATTATTAAATGCAGCTAAAGCAACATGGAATGGCGACTTCGATAATAAATTATTTTATCATATCAGTACGGATGAAGTATACGGCAGTTTAGGTGAGGAAGGATTCTTTACAGAAGAAACGAAATATGATCCGCATAGTCCGTATTCAGCATCTAAAGCAAGTTCAGATCATTTAGTAAGAGCATATCACGACACCTATCAATTACCAGTTGTGATTTCTAATTGCTCTAACAACTATGGTTCGTTTCAATTTCCGGAAAAGTTAATTCCGCTTGCAATTAATAATATCATCAATGATAAACCAATCCCTGTTTACGGAAAAGGTGATAACATCCGCGATTGGTTATTTGTAGAAGATCATGCAAGTGCCATTGATGTTATTTATCATAAAGGACTTCTTGGATCTACTTATAATATTGGTGGACATAATGAATGGAAGAATATTGATTTGATTCATTTGCTTTGTCGTATCATGGATAAAAAATTAGGCAAAGAAGCAGGAAGCACGAGTAAGCTCATCACCTTTGTTAAAGATCGTGCAGGACATGATTTGCGTTATGCTATTGATGCTACTAAGCTTAAGAATGAATTAGGATGGATGCCTTCATTACAGTTTGAAGAAGGTTTAGAAAAAACTGTTGATTGGTATTTATCGAATGAAGAATGGATTCAACAAGTTACGAGTGGAGAGTATCAAAACTTTTACGAAAAACAATATCATCAGCGTTAAGAAATAAAAAAGTATTATGTCAGAAATTAAAATGTACGATACCCCTTTTCACGAATCATCACTAGCGAACACCTCTGTATTGGTAACAGGTGGTGCTGGATTCATTGGATCAAACATTGTCACCTATTTATTAGCGCATGGTGCAAAAAAAGTACGCGTATTAGATAACCTCAGCAATGGCTTTTTAAGAAATCTGGAAGCATTTAAAAACAATCCTGCCTTCGAATTCATGGAAGGCGATATAACGGTGATGGATGACTGCAATAAAGCTTGCGAAGGAATCGATTTAGTTACACATCAAGCAGCATTAGGATCAGTGCCACGTTCAATTAAAAATCCGCTGGCTACAAGTGAAGCGAACACAACAGGATTTTTAAATATGTTGTTAGCAGCGAGAGACGCAGGCGTTAAACGATTTGTATATGCAAGTTCAAGTTCTGTTTATGGCGATAGCACAGCGTCACCAAAGAAAGAAGAGAACTTAGGCAATCCATTATCACCCTATGCCGTTTCAAAATTGACCAACGAGTTATATGCAAGAGTTTTTTCTATGCATTATGGAATAGAAACAATTGGCTTAAGATATTTCAATGTATTTGGACCTAATCAAGATCCTAACGGACCTTATGCTGCAGCCATTCCACTTTTTATGAATGCATTGTTGTTTGGAAAAGATGCGGTTATTTATGGCGATGGTGAGCAAACAAGAGATTTCACCTTTGTAGAGAATGCTGTTCAAGCGAATATCAGAGCCTTATTTACAACTAATCAAGAAGCGCTAAACAGAGTATATAACGTTGCTGTTTCAGAGGCGGTATCTGTGAACGATTTATATCAGACGATTGCAGCAATTGCAGGCAACAACAAACAACCTGAATATGTAGCAGAGCGAAAAGGTGATATCAAAAATTCATTAGCTGATATTTCGCAAGCAGTAAAATATCTTGGCTATGCTCCGCGATATAAGTATAAAGACGGATTATCAATCACGGTAAACTGGTTTAAAAATACCTACAACAATGCTTAAATCTTTTTTTAATCTATTTACATCAAAAAAAGAAGAAGCCTTAATTGAAACGGACTTCACTTCGATTGGAGCTGATATGCATTCGCATTTGATTCCTGGAATTGATGATGGAGCAAAAACGATTGAAGATAGTCTTGAGCTGATTAAATTTTTACACTCAAAAGGATACACGAAGCTTATCACAACACCTCATATCATGAGTGATTATTTCAGAAATACACCTGAAATAATTCTTGGTGGATTGGAAGAAGTGAGAGCAGCTGTGAAAGAAAATAATATTCCTGTTCAAATTGAAGCAGCGGCTGAATATTATGTGGATGACGGTTTTATCAGAAAATTAGAAGAAGAAAAGCTCTTAACCTTTGGCGATAATTATTTGCTGATGGAAGTATCTTATATCAATCCACCAGAGAATATTAAAGAAGTATTTTTCAGAGCGCAGATATTAGGCTACAAACCAATACTAGCACATCCGGAACGTTATCCATTCTGGTACCGTCATGTTGAGGAATACCAGCATTTTTATGATATGGGTGTAGTATTACAGCTCAATTTAAATTCTTTGAGTGGCTATTACGGTCCGGAAGCTAAAAAAATTGGCGAGAAATTAATCGACATGCAAATTATCGGAGCTTTAGGAACTGATATGCATCACGGTAAACATGCGATGGCATTAGATAAAGTTACGAGAGAAAAGTATCTGCAAAAGGCTTTTGAATTGCCGCTTATCAATCGATACTTATAATGTAACCTTTAAACATTTTTCTTGTTTAAAGGGATGTAAGATTTTCTGTAAGATTCCACTGAAAAAAGTCAAATTCCGCCTTTTAAATTGCTGCATCTTGCACGGAGCAAATCATTAAACACATCTATTATGCAACAATTTGAAATTGAACAGCACTTAAACATAACGGCGAAGTTTGAGCTAGTTAACGGGTCTACTAAGTACGGCGTTATCAATAAACAAATTGACGGAGAAAAAATCAGAAATGATTACTACTTCATTTCTCTTCAAAACGTAAAGAATTTTCAGAAGGCGGTAAGCACTCGTAATTACGAATTCTGCAAAGCTTTAATGGAGCGAATCAATATCAAGTTTATTAAATCGATTCAACCGATTTAACTAACGGTACTGGATACCCATTATTTCGCGTACTTCTTTTACAGTCTTAGAAGAAGATGCGTGAGCTTTTTCTTTACCCATTTGCAATACTTTATTTAGGTATTGTTCATCAGCAGAAATTGCTTCTATTTTCTCACGAAGCGGAGCCACAAAGACTTCCATATCTTCTGCTAATTGCTTTTTCAAATCGCCATAGCGAATCGAACAATTATTATACGCCTCTTCAAAAAATTGAAGTGTTTCAGGTTTTGATACTACACTTAATAACGTAAATAAATTCTGAATTGATTCTGGCTTTGTTGAGTTTGGTTCTGTCGGACCACTATCAGAAACAGCACGCATAATTTTCTTCTTCAACACGTCTGGTTTATCAGCAAGAAAAACTGCATTTGCTTCTCCTTCCGACTTTCCCATTTTCCCTGTACCATCAAGTCCTGGAATTTTTACAAGCTGCTCTCCAAAATTATAGGCAACTGGCTCCGGAAAATAATCGACATTATACATGCGATTAAATCGGTTTCCAAACTGACGTGTCATTTCTAAATGTTGCTCTTGATCTTTCCCCACAGGCACTTTCGCTGCTTTATGAATCAAGATATCTGCCGCCATTAAAACAGGATACGTTAAAAGTCCTGCGTTGATATTATCAGGTTGCTTTCTAGCTTTTTCTTTGAATGTTGTTGCACGTTCAAGCTCTCCTAAATATGCATGCATATTCAATAGCAAGTATAACTCTGCTGTTTCAGGAATATCACTCTGCACGTAGAT
>JBDKGQ010000123.1:0-4445 GCA_039798145.1 Bacteroidota bacterium | reverse complement strand
GTTTTCTTAGCGGTATCTTTAGTTTCTTTAACATACAATTCGTTAAAGTCTACTAATTCAATCATAGCCATATCAGCAGCATCACCCATACGACGAGGTAATTTGATGATACGAGTGTAACCACCTGGACGATTAGCTACTTTATCGCTAATAACACCAAATAATTCATTGATAGATTCTTTGTCTTGTAAATAAGAGAACACTACACGACGATTGTGCATAGTATCTACTTTACATCTTGTGATTAATGGCTCTGCATAAACGCGTAAAGCTTTTGCTTTAGCTAATGTAGTAGTAATACGCTTGTGTTGAAACAAGGATACTGCCATGTTAGACATCAACGCTTTTCTGTGCGATTGAGTACGACCTAAATTTTTGATTTTATCTCCGTGACGCATATAAATTGATTTTTGCTTTTCAGCTTCCCACGCACCGTGTCAAGGGATACGCAGTACTTAGGTTAAAAAATTAGTCTCTTAAGTTTAAACGGTTTAAATCCATTCCGAAAGATAAGCCTCTGTCAATTAACATTTGCTCAATTTCAGATAATGATTTTTGACCGAAATTTCTGAATTTCATTAATTCTTCTTGTGTATAGTGAACTAACTCACTTAAAGAATTAATTTTTGCTGCTTTTAAGCAATTAAATGCACGCACTGATAATTCTAAATCTTCTAATGGTGTATTTAATATTTTTCTTAATTGCAATGTTTCTTCGTCTACTAAATGCTCTTTTTCTTCGCGTTTAGTATCTAATGAAATGTTCTCATCAGTGATGATCATTAAATGTTGGATCAAAATACGAGATGCTTCTTTCACTGCCTCTTCAGGGTGAATAGTGCCATCTGTATGAATTTCCATAATTAATTTTTCGAAATCCGTACGTTGTTCAACACGTGTATTTTCGATAGTATATTTTACATTTTTGATCGGGGTAAAAATAGAGTCGATAGCAATCACTCCTAAAGAACCATCTTTTGCACGGTTTTCTTCAGAAGGCACATATCCTCTACCTTTTCCTAAATTAATTTCAATTTGGAAATTAGTAGAAGGCTCCATCGTACAAATAACTAATTCTGGGTTCATCACCTCAAAATTGGTTGTTTGCTCTCCAATCATACCTGCTGTAAATACACTATTACCTTTTAAGTTTAAGCTTAAACGTTCTGTAGTTACATCGCTGTCTGCTACACGTTTAAAACGAACTTGTTTTAAGTTTAATATAATTTCAGTTACATCTTCTAAAACACCTTTGATGGTAGCAAATTCATGATCTGCGCCAGCAATTTTGATAGATGTAATAGCAAATCCTTCTAATGAAGAAAGCAATACTCTACGTAATGCATTTCCAATCGTTACACCATAACCTGGTTCTAGAGGACGAAACTCGAATTGAGCTTCAAACTCAGTTGTTTTTTGTAAAACAATTTTGTCCGGTTTCTGGAAATTCAATATAGCCATATAGTATGAATTTTTGAGTTTGATTGTTAATTTTTAAAATAAGTAATTGCTTCTTTATACAAGAAGCAATTACTCAAAAGATTATTTAGAGTACAACTCTACGATTAGTTGTTCTTTAATGTTTTCTGGTACGTTTTCACGCTCAGGATGAGCTAAGTAAGTACCTTTCATTTCTTTCTCATTAAATTCAACCCAAGAAATTTTTGGATTTTTAGGACCGATCAAAGAAGTAATAGAAGGGTTTACTTTTGATTTTGGTTTAATTTCAACCACATCACCTGGTTTCAAACGATAAGAAGGGATATTAACAATCTCTCCGTTAATCATAATGTGTTTGTGAGATACGATTTGACGAGCTGCAGGTCTTGTTGGAGCAATACCCATACGATAGATCGTATTGTCTAAACGAGCTTCTAATAATTTGATTAGATTCTCACCAGTTGCACCTTTCAAACGAGAAGCCTCTACATAAGTGTTGCGGAATTGCTTCTCTAACACCATGTACGTGTATTTTGCTTTTTGTTTTTCTTTTAATTGGATAGCATACTCAGAAGACGTTTTACGCTTACGAGATGGGCCATGTTGTCCCGGAGGATTACTGTTTTTTGCTAAGTCTTTGCCTGATCCTAAAATTGGTTCTCCGAAGATACGGCAAATTCTGTTTTTGGGTCCTGTGTAACGAGCCATGATTATGTTTTTTATCGATTTTTAAAAATTGCGAATTGGCTCTTGTAAAAATCGGAAAAGTGGATCCAATTCGCTTATACTGAAAAAGGTTAAATAAATATTATACGCGACGTTTTTTCGGAGGACGGCAACCGTTGTGTGGTAATGGCGTAATATCTTTGATAGATGTTACTTCAATACCCATATTTGCTAAAGCACGAATCGCACCTTCTCTACCAGCACCAGGGCCTTTTACAAATACGTCTACTTTTTTCAAACCAGCATCCATTGCTACTTTACCGCAATCTTGTGCTGCCATTTGTGCTGCATAAGGCGTGTTCTTTTTAGAACCACGGAATCCCATTTTACCAGCAGATGACCAAGAAATAACTTGACCAGATTTGTTAGTTAAACTAATGATCACATTGTTGAATGCTGCATTGATATGCGCATCACCATGTGGCTCTACTTTTACTACGCGCTTTTTAGCAGCGGTTTTGCCTGATTGTGCTTTTGCCATTTTAATTTTAATAAAAGGTAATCAATAAAATATAAGTCAACCGAAATCGACCCCATTACATGCCTCCTTGCAACACCCTGCAGATCCGGCCATGCAACAGTTGTTATAGTGGGTGTTCTATTTTTTAGCGACTTTCTTTTTACCCGCAACCGTTCTACGTTTTCCTTTACGAGTACGACTGTTAGTACGAGTACGTTGTCCACGTAATGGAAGCCCTTTACGATGGCGTAAACCACGGTAACATACGATATCCATCAATCGCTTGATGTTCATCTGAACTTCAGAACGTAATTGTCCCTCAACTTTAAATTCAGCGTTGATAATGTTACGAATGGCAGTTTGCTCATCATCGTTCCACTCATTAACTTTTTTATCTAAGCTAATAGATGCTTTGTCAAGAATGTACTGTGCAGTGCTGCGGCCAATACCGTAGATGTAAGTGAGACCTATCTCACCACGTTTGTTTTTCGGAAGATCAATACCAGCTATACGAGCCATGTATAATTCAAAATTTAAATTAAAAAAATAAGTTTAACCCTGACGTTGTTTAAAACGAGGATTTTTCTTGTTAATAATATATAATCTGCCTTTGCGGCGTACGATTTTGCAGTCTTCACTGCGTTTCTTTATGGATGCTCTAACCTTCATTGCTGGTTATTTAAATTGTTATTTATATCGATATATAATACGGCCACGAGTCAAATCGTAAGGGCTCATCTCTACTCCCACTTTGTCGCCCGGTAGGATACGAATGTAGTGCATGCGCATCTTTCCAGAGATTGTAGCAAGTATTTCATGCCCATTTTCTAAGCGTACACGGAACATAGCATTAGATAATGCTTCGACGATTACGCCATCTTGTTTGATTAAGGACTGTTTTGCCATATTTTTTAAGGACTGCAAAGGTATAAAAAAAAATTTATTTATTCCTCAAAAATTTGAAAAACATTTTTTAATTTCTTTTTATCGAATTTTTTATGCCCCTTAAGACTTGTTTATTAGTTCTTCTATCCTAACTCAAGTACCTGATTATCAATGCAATTACACCATTCTTGCAAAGAATCACATTGCATGTCAATTAATTCATGTGGCAAGGACATTTTCCCTTTGGTAGTGGTAAGAAAAACAGTTTTCATACCCATGCGTTTGCCAAATTCCATGTCTGATAAATTATTCCCTACCATAACACTTTTTTTGAAATCAATACTATCAAAATCCTCTTTTGCTTGCAATGCCATTCCCGTGTTTGGTTTTCTATTGGCATCATCACTTGCAAGGGCTATAGCACTATATACTTTGTCGATTTGTACACCAGCTGCTTCAAAAGAAGTTCGCATTTTAGCATGAATATCTTTCAGCGTTTCTACACTCATTATTCCTTTGCCTACCCCACGCTGATTGGTTACAATTATAATTTTATCAAAATAAGGCCTTATATTGGCTAACCCATCTAATACCCCCGGCAAAAATTCAAACTCCTCCCAACGGGTTACATAAGTACCCTCCTGTTCTTTATTAATGACTCCATCTCGATCTAAAAATAAAGTCCAGCCTTCTCCTTTGGATATGTTCATGACAGCTTGCATATTTATGATACTAAAGCAGCTTCTGCCAACTCACAAATAATATGTCCGATAAGAATATGCGACTCTTGGATACGTGGGGTGTCTTTACTTGGCACTGCCAATAAATGATCACTCCATTGCTTCATCACTCCACCACCAGCGCCTGTAAAACCAATGGTGCAAATACCCATTGCCTTTGCTTGCTCAAACGCTTTTACAATATTTTTTGAATT
>JBDKGQ010000122.1:0-4798 GCA_039798145.1 Bacteroidota bacterium | reverse complement strand
CCCGTTAGCATCTGTAATGGTTATTGTATAAACGCCTTGTGCAAGGTTGTTAATTGACCCTGTAGTTGAATTGTTACTCCATAAATAGGAGTAAGGAGCGGTTCCTCCATTTATGATTGTGTTGATTGAGCCACTGCTATCACCATAGCAATTAACATCCGAAGTGGTAAAGTCAATCTCGATACTATCGACAGTGTTATTAATTGTAAATGTAGCTTGCGTGCTACACCCCAACGCATCTGTATAGTTTACAGAGTAGTTTCCAGCTGCTAAATTGTTGACGTTACTTTGTGTTAATCCATTACTCCATGAAATAGTATATGGAGCAATGTTTCCTGCTGCTGAAGTTATTGCTAATGAACTTGAGTTGTTCAATTGGTTTGATATGGTATTAGTACATCCATTTGCATCCGTTACTACAACAGAATAATTTCCCGCAATTAATTGTTGGATGTCTTTTGTTGTCGCTCCATTATTCCATGTATAAGTATAAGGCGCAGTTCCGCCAGAAATGTTTAGTTGTATCGCGCCGTTATTAAGTCCTTGGCAAGATGGATGAATAATAGTTGAGGTTAATGCAATTCCATTGTTGGTTAGTTGAAAAGTTTGATTATTCGTACAACCATTTTGATCAGTAGCAGTAACGGAGTATGTGCCTGCCGTTATGTTTGTTATGTTTGATGTTGTTGCACCATTATTCCAGAGATAAGAATAGTTGCCAGAAGCCTGAACAGATAATTGTGAACTTGTTGAATTGTTACATGAATTGTTTGATGATGTAACTATAAACTGTGGTCCATTAACTAAGATGGAATATGAAAATGTTTGAACGCCGTTTGTCGGACATGCATCATCCTTTACAGTTATCGTAAATGTATGTGGAATATTGCTAATGTCGGATGCAGATGGTGTCCAGCAAAAGTTTAAGCTTGGTCGATTACCTGGTGTAATAACATAGCTTGCATTTTGAATTCCGTTGTTGCAACTTAATGTTATTGATTGTGTATTGTCAAGATCAATTGAGTTAACGGTAAAACATATTTGTTGATTAGCACAGATTGATGTAGTAAAGTTATTTCCTCCGTTAATTCCTGAAAGGGTAGGTAGATTATTGTTACATGTTTGTGTATATACTTGCATATCGCGTATCACACTTCCAATAAATTGTCCGTTGCGATATTCTTTCACACGTATTGCCATTACACCAATTTGCATTTGATTTGGAGTAAAGTTGATATCGCCATTCATGCTGTTCAAAGCAAATGGAGTAGAAGATGAAATGGGATTTATTACGCTCGAAGGTGGAATAAATGTGACTGTTGAATTAGATCCTGTTTTCGGTGTGATTAATTCGTAAAACAATGAATCGCCATCTGGTTCTACAACTCCATGATTGTAGTTGAAATTTTGTCCTAAGCAAACAAAAGCAACAGGACTATTAGTAAAATCAGGCGATGAATTATTGATAGAAAGTAAATTGTTCAATTTTGCTTCAACGTATAAAACGGAATTGGATGAACAAGGATTACTGATTGTAGTGATTGAACAATTTCTGCAACAGATGCTGTAGCTGAATGTCCAATCGCTTTGTTGAGATGGTAATGTGACAATTGTGGAGTAAGTCCATTTTTTTATTCCTGTTGCAACGCCTCCATTACAAGTTGTTGAAGTAGTTGAGCAAGGGAATGTAATTTCTTGTCCGTTAGCACCAGAAACTTTATTTGCTGAGACATTGAAATTAAAATTTCCATTCTGCGATTTGCAATTTACAGTAACGCTATTGGGTTCGGCAACACCACCGCAATCACGATAAAATGTAACTGTCACTTCATACTGATTTCCCGAAAGGTATTTGTATTTAATATCAGCTCCGGCAGAGTGGGTAGCAAAGGCCGATTGCATATTTAACATCAAAAGACAAGTCACCATCCATCTGAAAACGGATAGTGCTTTTTTGAAATTATAATTTGATGTCGATAGCATTTCGAATAAAGGCTGATTCAGGTTTAATAGATTTTAACCTGCCATTATTCGTAAGAAAGATAAAAAAGTTGCCTTTTTAAGAGGAAAATGTGCTAATTAAATCACATTTAAACGGAAGCGGAACCAAGAGGACAGCAATAAAGCAAATTTCTCCTTGTTCGGAACCCTAATTCTGACATCTTTGATAGTCGATGCTGGGACTTGTTTGATCTTCCGAAGTAAAGCCTGGTAATAGATATACGCCACATAAACTCCAAAGCGAGCTTCAATTGGTAGTTGCTTAATTCCTTCAAATGCAAGCTTGAAATCCTCTTCAATTTCCTGCTCTAATTTTAATTTGGTTTTATCACAGAAAAAGTTAAAATCAACTTCAGGGAAATAAACTCTTCCACGCTCGGCATAATCACTCTTCATGTCACGTAAAAAATTCACTTTTTGAAATGCTGCGCCTAAATGTTTCGCTGGAGCTCTCAATCGATCATATTCAGCATTATCACCATTACAAAATACTCTCAAACACATCAAACCAACAACTTCTGCTGAGCCATAAATGTATTCGTTGTATTTACCATCATCGTAAGTTGAATGATAAAGATCCATTTCCATACTTTTCAAAAAGGCTTCGATTAAATCATAATCGATGTTGTACTGATGAACAACATTTTGAAAGGCATGTAACACAGGATTTGTGCTGATTTTATTTTCAAGTGCTTCGTAAGTATCCGCTTTGAATTTTGTAAGCAAATCCGTTTTGTTGTGACCGTGAAAAGTATCTACAATTTCATCAGCCACTCTCACAAATCCATAAATTGAATAAATAGGGTCGTGAAGTTTTTTATGAAGTGTGCGAATGCCCAAAGTAAAAGATGTACTGTAATTATGCGTAATCTTTCTGCTTATTTCAGTACAGGTTTTAGTGTATAGTTCCATGATCTTGTAAAATGCGTTCTGTTACTAAGCGAGAGCCGATTACCACGATTGGCAATCCTGTTCCAGGTATTGTGCTGGCTCCAACATAATAGAGGTTTGATAATTTTTCGTCTTTGTTAGCAGGTCTGAAACCGCCAATTTGATTTAGCCCATGGGCTAACCCTAATCCACTGCCTCTGTATAAATTAAAATTGTTTTGCCATTCAACAGGTGATAAAATCGTTTGCGTTACAATGTTTGAAGAGATATCATAACCAACTCTTTCTGATAAATCTTTAATAATTGTTTTTGCTAATTCCTCTGAATCACTCCAATCTGGTTTGTAGCGTAAATCAGGAACTGGACAAAGAATAAATAAATTTTCATGTCCTTCAGGCGCACATCCAGGGTTTGAACGCGAGCTAACATTTACATAGTAATAAGGCTTATTAGGACTTACCGATGTTTTGAAAATTTTATCTGCATATTCTTTAAAGTTATTTCCAAGGAAATAATTATGATGATGTAAATTCTCTAATTTCCCTTTAACTCCAAGATAAATTGTGAATGGAGACAGGGTCCAGTCCATTTGATCCAACTTAGGTTCTGAATATTCTTTTCTTTTCAGTACTTGTCCTCGGAAGGAAGCTGCATCAGCATTACAAACTATGATATCTGCAGTAAAGCGCTCGCCATTTTTAGAAATCGCAGCTATTGCTTTTCCATCCTTCTCTTCAATTTCTACAATTTCAGTATTGAATTTAAATTCAACTCCTTTTGCTTCTAAAATCTTTCTGATCTCAGTTACGATTTTATACATACCACCTTGTACGTTCCAATAACCATCGTGAACTAATTCAGTATAGTTAAGAAGCGTGTAAACTGCAGGCGTTTGAAATGGGGTAGAGCCAAGGAAGAAAGAAACTAAGGAGAATATTACTTTCACCTCTTCAGAATCGAAATTCTTTTCTAGTTCAGACCACATCGAACGGAACATTTTAGGTCCGTGTTTGAAAGGAACTCTTGTCAATTGAGCAAGGTAATCAAGCTTTGAATTGAAGTTTTGCTTAACAACGATATTCTCGGTGTCGTGGAATAATTTTCCAGCGGCATCTAAGTATTTACGAACTTTTTGCTCTAAATGGGGTTCAATATTTTCGAATTCCTTTTCAAGTTTTTTTAAATCCTTGTGCATCATGAAAGGCTTTTCCTTTCCTTCAAAATACACGGAATAAAGAGGGTTTAATTCGTTTAATTGCAGCGGGTTTGCGATTCCGATATAGTCGAATAACTCTTTGAATTCGTAAGACATACTAAAAAATGAAGGTCCCATATCGAAGCTGAAACCATCTTTTTCAATGATGTTTAAACGACCTCCCGGTGTGCTGAATTTTTCTATTATTTTAACGTCGTAGCCATTCTTTGTGAGACGTAAAGCAGTTGCTAGTGAGCCTAAACCTGACCCAATAATGAGGACACTTTTTTTCATACCAATAAAACGATAACAAATTTCTGGGAAGAATGTTTAGGCGGTTTCGCAGTCGAATCGGGAAATGTCAAAAACTACTTTCAAAAATCAGTTGAAAATTAAGCAATTATTGTATGCAAACAGGAGTTAACAACAAATTATTACAATCCTGTTAAAAATCAAGATTGATTTGTTATTTACACTCGAAAAAAAAGGTAAATTCGCACCCGAAACTTTAATAGAAAATTATTGTTACTGATATCAAACAATTATGATGTTACTAAGCGCCCCTATTGATTATCTCCCAATTGCAATGATGTTTGTTGTTGCTATCGGTTTCGTTTTAATTACCATGTTTGCAACGCATCTACTTGGTCCTAAGCGTAAATCGAGTATAAAACTTGAAACTTTTGAGTGCGGAATTGAGTCGCAAGGTAA
>JBDKGQ010000121.1:0-4972 GCA_039798145.1 Bacteroidota bacterium | reverse complement strand
CAGGACAACCTTTCATACTGATATCACCTTTTTCAGTAGGGCAAGCATCGTCTGCATCTGTAATTCCATCACCATCTTGATCAGGACAACCTTTCATAGAAATAACACCAAATACATCCGGACATTTATCATCGGCATCAGCGATACCGTCTTTGTCTTTATCAGGGCAACCTTGTGTAGCAGCTGTTCCTTTTACATCTGGACATTTATCAACTGCATCAAGAATACCATCACCATCACGATCTACTGGACAACCATTAGCATCTACAGCAGTTCCCTTTGGAGTTTTCGGACATTTATCTTCTTTATCAGGCACGCCATCTTTATCGCTGTCTTTTAAAAGACCAAAGTTTTTAGAAATTCCAATGCTATGCATCAGGTAAGAATCATTGTCGTTACGAACAGAAAAATCACGATTGTCATGATCAGAATATAAAACCGTTTCTGATAAATAAACATTCCATAACTCGTTTATTTGATAACGTACTCCAGCACCAAATGGGAAACAGAAGTCGGTTCCTTCAATAACTTCTTTACCATTTAATTTCTGAAATCCAATCCCCCCATGAGCAAATGGTGATAATACATTCTTATCTGTATTTAAAAGATATAGTCGTACTTCTGCGTTCCAGGCAAGTTGATTTGCTTTAAAGCCCTTTCCTAAATACTCTCTGTAGCCAACAGAACCAAACGATAGGTTTGAAATAAAATCAACATTAGGCGTGATATAATGACTGTAATTAAAGCCAATATGCGCATGCGATGCCTGACCTTTTCCAAAGAATCCCTGTCCTAAGTCGCCATTGTATTGAGTTAGTCCTAAAAAGCCACCAACAGCCTGAGGACGTTTTGCTGTTTGCGAAAATCCCATAACTGTGGTTAATGTTAATACGCAAACGATAAGTAATTTTTTCATTTTTTTATAATTAAATGCGGGGAGCAAAGTTAATCTTGCTAGGCATATAAACACCAATAATTCCAATTTTCTTTCTGTTTAGAATCTGATGGATCTTATTTTTTATTTGAGAGCATTTGTTATAACTTTGCAACGCGTTCTTAGTAATAACTATTAAACAAAGCAATTATCCAGAAAGGTGGAGGGACTGAGCCCTATGATGCCTTGGCAACCCTTGCAAAAGAAGGTGCCAATTCCTGATTCAATTAGTTTGAAAAAAGATAACTGCCGAAAGATTTCTAAATAAAACATAGGTAAATCTCTTCCGGCTATCCAGAAGAGATTTTTTATTTTATAACCATTGATGAAAATGAGTAAGAAGATAGAAAGTGATTTAAAACAACGTGTCCTTGTTATTGATGGAGCAATGGGCACCATGATTCAGCGATATAAGCTGGAAGAGAAAGATTATCGTGGCGAACGATTCGCAAATTGGAAAAGTGATGTAAAAGGCAATAATGAGTTGCTTAATCTAACGCGTCCCGATATTATTAAAGCTATTCACCTTGAATACCTGAACGCAGGAGCAGATATCATTGAAACGAATACCTTTTCCGCTCAGGTGATTTCCATGGCTGATTATAACATGGAGTCGCTTTCTTATGAGCTAAATGTAGAAGCAGCTAAATTGGCTCGCGCAGCAGTTGATGAATATTATGCTACTAACGGTGATGATTATACGAAGTATGTTGCAGGCGCTATCGGTCCAACAAATCGCACCGCCTCTATTTCTCCAGATGTAAATGATCCTGGTTATAGAGCAGTAACTTTTGATATGTTGGTGGAAGCCTATGCAGAACAAGTAAAAGGGTTAATTGAAGGGGGCGTTGACTTATTGTTGATTGAAACAATTTTTGATACGCTAAATGCAAAGGCAGCTTTATATGCCATACAATTAGTGCAGGAGGAAAAAGGAGTCGACTTGCCTGTGATGATATCCGGAACGATTACGGATGCAAGCGGAAGAACGTTAAGCGGTCAAACAGTAGAAGCATTTTTAACTTCGCTCTCTCATGTTAATTTGTTAAGTATCGGATTGAATTGCGCATTAGGAGCAAAAGAAATGCGTCCTTATCTAAAAGAACTTTCTGATAAAGCGCCTTTCTTTATTTCGGCTTATCCGAATGCTGGTTTACCAAATCAATTTGGTGGCTATGATGAAACGCCGCATGCGATGGGTCATCAAATCATCGACTTTTTAAATAGCGGATTTTTAAATATTGTGGGTGGCTGTTGTGGTACTACGCCTGATCATATTGCAGAAATTGCACGCATTGCCTCGACAGTTAAACCTCGCGTGCGTCCTGAAAGAGATCATTTATTACACCTTAGCGGATTAGAAGCAGTAACGTTACGTCCTGAAAGTAATTTCATGAACGTGGGTGAGCGAACTAACGTAACAGGCAGTCGTAAGTTTGCCCGATTAATCGCAGAAGAAAATTACGAGGAGGCTTTATCAATTGCACGTGATCAAGTAGATGGAGGAGCGCAAGCGATTGATGTAAATATGGATGAAGGGATGTTGGATTCTGAAAAAGCAATGGTTAAGTTTTTAAACTTAATTGCAGCAGAGCCAGATATTTCAAAACTTCCAATCATGATTGACTCTTCTAAGTTTCATGTGATCGAAGCTGGATTGAAATGCGTTCAAGGAAAAAGCATTGTTAATTCAATTTCATTAAAAGAAGGCGAAGAAGCATTCATCAATCAAGCAAAAACAATTTTGCGTTATGGCGCAGCCGTTATAGTGATGGCATTTGATGAAGTAGGTCAGGCTGATTCATACCAACGAAGAATAGAAATTTGTGAAAGAGCCTATCGAATTTTAGTTGATAAGGTAAAGTTCCCTCCTCAGGATATTATTTTCGATCCGAATATTTTTCCAGTTGCGACAGGAATGGAAGAACATCGTAGAAATGCACTTGACTTCTTCGAAGCTACCGCATGGATAAAGAAGAATTTACCATATGCTAAGGTGAGTGGTGGAGTAAGTAATGTTTCTTTTTCCTTCCGTGGAAATGATCACGTTCGTGAAGCAATCCATGCAGCGTTTCTTTTTCATGCTATAAAGCACGGAATGGATATGGGTATTGTAAATCCTGGTCAGCTACAAGTGTATGATGATATCGATAAAGAGTTATTACAACGTGTAGAAGATGTTTTGTTTGATAGGTCAGAAGATGCTACTGAGAACTTAATCAATTATGCAGAGCAGATAAAAGGAGCAGGGAAAAAAGTAGAGCGTGAAGTCCTTTGGAGAAATGAAAGTTTAGAAGAACGCATTAAATATTCATTAGTAAAAGGTGTTGTTGATTTTATTGATTCAGATATGGAAGAAGCGCATCTTAAATACGACAAAGCGCTGCATATTATTGAAGGTCCATTGATGGACGGAATGAATGTAGTTGGTGATTTGTTTGGAGAAGGTAAAATGTTTTTGCCTCAAGTAGTAAAGAGTGCTCGTGTTATGAAAAAGGCAGTTGCTTATTTGTTGCCCTATCTTGAAGCAGAGAAAACAAGTGCTAGTTCGAAGGCAGGAAAAATATTGATGGCTACCGTGAAAGGTGATGTGCATGACATTGGAAAAAATATTGTGGGTGTTGTAATGGCTTGTAATAATTACGATGTAGTTGATATTGGTGTGATGGTTCCTTGCGATAAAATATTAGCAGCCGCAATCGAACATCAGGTGGATGCAATTGGCTTGAGTGGTTTAATTACTCCTTCGTTGGATGAGATGGTGCATGTTGCAAAAGAAATGGAACGTGCAGGAATGAAAATCCCATTGATGATTGGTGGTGCAACTACATCGAAAGTGCATACTGCTGTCAAAATCGCTCCGCATTACAGCGGACCAGTAGTACATGTGAATGATGCTTCGCGAAGTGTTCCTGTTTTAGGTTCGTTATTATCAAATGAAAATAAGGAACAGTTCATGAAAGGAATTGTAGATGATTATGCACGTATTCGAACGCAACATGAAAATGCCAATAATCAGAATAAATTTATTTCACTTCATGATGCGCAACAGAATAAATTAAAAATTGATTGGACAAATGAAGTTGTTGTAGCACCTGCTAAAACTGGAGTAACGATTTTAGAAAATTATCCGTTGGATAAATTAGTTCCATATATCGATTGGACTCCTTTCTTTCATAGTTGGGAAATGAAAGGCTCTTATCCGAAGATATTAGATGACAAAGAAAAAGGAGAAGAGGCAAGAAAGCTTTTTGCGGATGCGCAAGCAATGCTCGATAAAATTGTCAATGAAAAATGGTTACAAGCAAATGCTGTTATCGGATTGTTTCCTGCTAGTGCTGTAGGTGATGATATTGAAGTATATGCTGATGAAAACAGAAATCAATTGATAACGAAGTTTCATACATTACGTCAGCAAACATTAAAGCCGGAAGGACATCCGAATATTGCATTAAGCGATTTGTAGGGGCTTTTGCATTAACTGCGGGCCAAGGAATAGATAGTAGAGTAGAAGCGTTCGAAAAAAATCATGATGACTATAGTGCGATCATGTTGAAAGCACTGGCTGATCGTTTAGCGGAAGCATTTGCTGAACATTTACATGAGTGCGTGAGAAAGGATTTTTGGGGATATGCGAAAGGAGAAACCTTATCTAATCAGGAATTGATTCAAGAGAAGTATCATGGTATTCGTCCTGCTCCAGGCTATCCTGCACAGCCAGATCATACGGAAAAAAATCAGTTATTCGAATTATTGAAGGCTACTGATGCAACGGGAATTACCTTAACAGAAAGTTTAGCCATGCTGCCAACTGCAAGTGTATGTGGATTATATCTAGCAAGTGAGCATGCTCAATATTTCGGTTTAGGAAAAATCAATAAAGAGCAAGTAGAGGATTACGCCAAGAGAAAAGGGATGGATACGGAAGTAGTGGCGAAGTGGCTTGCACCAGTGCTGAACTAAAAAAATGGGGTAAAATAAAAAAGGTCCGGATTCCGGACCTTTTTTATGATAATTCTTTTGGAATTAGATTGTAGC
>JBDKGQ010000120.1:0-6934 GCA_039798145.1 Bacteroidota bacterium | reverse complement strand
GGTGAGCCAGGCATTGGTAAATCGACCTTGCTATTACAGTTAGCCGTTCGATTAAAAAATAAAAAGATACTTTACATATCAGGAGAAGAGAGTGAACAACAAGTGCGTATGCGCGCAGAGCGTATTGGAAAATTAGAAAGCAACTGTTACATCTTAACAGAAACCTCTACCCAAAATATTTTTCGTCAGATAGAAGAATTAAAACCGGAGTTTGTGATTGTTGATTCTATTCAAACGTTGTATTCATCCGTGTATGAATCGGCACCAGGAACAGTTTCCCAAATTCGCGGCTGTGCGGGAGAGTTATTACGCTATGCTAAGGAAACAGCAACACCTGTTTTAATGATTGGACATATTACCAAGGACGGAACCATTGCTGGTCCGAAGGTATTAGAGCATATGGTTGATACGGTATTACAATTTGAAGGTGACCGACATCATATTTATCGCATTGTGCGAGCAGTAAAAAATCGTTTTGGCTCTACGGCAGAACTAGGTATTTACGAGATGCAAGGAGCAGGACTTACCGAAGTATCGAATCCTTCGCAGATATTATTAAGTCAGCGTGATAACCAACTCAGCGGAACTGCGATTGCCTGCACGTTAGAAGGGGCACGCCCGATGCTCATCGAGACGCAAGCCTTAGTAAGCACGGCAGTATATGGCACTCCTCAACGCACTACAACAGGATTTGATATGCGACGATTACATATATTACTCGCGGTATTAGAAAAACGTTGTGGCTTCCGATTAGGAGCAAAAGATGTATTCTTAAATATAGCAGGTGGCATACGCGTAGAAGATCCGGCCATAGACCTCGCCGTTATATGTGCTATTTTATCTTCGTCGGAAGATTTAGTGATTGACCCGATGATTTGCTTTGCTGGCGAAGTAGGATTAACAGGAGAAATCCGACCAGTGAACCGCATTGAAACACGCATTAAAGAAGCCGCTCGATTAGGCTTTAAGAAAATATTTGTTTCGCGTTATAACTTACAAGGCTTAGATTTAAAATCCGAAAAATCAATTGAAGTGATTGGTGTTGGAAGAGTAGATGAGGTGTTGCAAATGTTGTTTGCGTAGGTTTTATTTTATATTTTATAAGATAAATACAATCTGAAACATATTACTTTTTAATTTGACCTTAACACCTATTATGTTCTTTCTTTTGTCTTGACACAAAATGAAAGAACCAAAGAAAAAGTCAAGGCTCCACTTTATTCTTTTGCAAGCAAATTTTTTCCTCGATAAAATTGCTACAAATTCAGCGATTTCCTCACAGGTTCGGAACTTCTAAATTTGCTTAACGCAATTTTACCTTCGTAAAAAACCGAATAAACTGAGGCCGTAAATCTCTAATTAGAGAGGAGATTTGATTATTAAGCAGAGTATTTTGAATTGTGTATTGATTACCAATATCCATACACTTCTGTATGGTATCACCCACAAAAGGTGTATATTAAATACAATTCATTGATTCATATAGCTTAAAAGGTCTATTACTATTAATTTTTAACTATCTTCATTCTATCAATTGTAAAAAGCAATCGATACTGACCTATACAGTTTACAAGGGGCAACACCGAAAAGCCTTACGAGTAGGAAAACTTATAAAAATTAAACCTATGAATTACTATTTAAAAGTATTACAAAACTATGCTAATTTCTCAGGCCGAGCAAGACGAGCAGAATATTGGTATTTCTTTCTAATCAATACAATTATTTCTGTTGTATTATCGGTAATGACGGTGCAAGGAGGATACTCAATGCTTTATTTACTTTATTCACTTGGAGTTTTTCTTCCTTCATTGGCAGTTGGCGTAAGAAGAATGCACGATGTCAACAAAAGTGGATGGTTTTTATTAATACCAATTTATAACCTAATCTTAGCATGCACAGAAGGAACACAAGGAGATAATGATTATGGCTCAGACCCAAAAGAAGAATCAAGCACGGAAATGTAGATTAACATATAAAAAAGCGAGGAAATCCCCTCGCTTTTTTTTATTCGTGATAATAAACCCTTTTCACTCTCTCAGAAATACCAGTGAGTACTTCGTAAGGAATAGTGCCTAATTGCTGGGCGATTTCGAGAATGGAGTTTTCTTGTCCGAAAACAATTACTTCCATGCCTTCGCGGACATCCATACCCGTTACATCCAACATGGTCATGTCCATACAAATGCTACCTACAATAGGAGCCAGTTGTCCATTCACTAACATCTTCCCTACTCCATTGCCTAATCGTCTGCTTAATCCATCGGCATAGCCTATTCCTACAGTAGCAATGAGCATGTCGCGTTGCGCAACGCCCCTTCGGCTATATCCAATGGTATCGCCGGCAGCAACTGTTCTTAATTGAGAAATAGTGGTCTTTAAAGTAGCTACCATTTGTAATTGTCGCTGTTCATTTGCAGTGGCCGCAATGCCATGCAATCCTATTCCTAATCGAACCATTTCAAATTGTGCCTCTGGGAAACGAAGTATTCCTGATGAATTTAAAATATGTCGTAAAATAGGATAGTTAAAATGCGATTGCAAAGTCATCGAAATTTTATTGAAGCGTGCAATCTGATCGCGCGTAAACTGATCGTGCTCTAATTCATCACTCGCTACTAAATGAGAAAATACCGATGCTACTTTAATGAACTTATTATTCTTAATTCGAATAATCATTTCATTAATATCGTTTTCATCAAACCCTAAACGATGCATGCCGGTATCTAACTCAATATGCACCGGAAAACGAGTTATATTTTCTTCTCCTCTGCGTTTTAAGGCTTCGGTAAAATGATTCAATATTCGGAAGCTATAAATATCTGGTTCCAGCTGATAGTTAATCATGGCATCGAAACTTTGCTCCTCGGGATTCATCACCATAATCGGTAATGTAATTCCTGATTTGCGAAGTTCTACTCCTTCATCAGCGTAAGCCACCGCTAAATAATCGGCGCGATGAAACTGCAAGATATTCGCAATTTCAAAACTTCCACTACCATACGAAAATGCTTTTACCATGACCATCAATTTTGTTTCTGGTCGCAGGCGCGAGCGATATAAATTCAGATTATGTACTACAGCATTGAGATTAATTTCCAATACCGTTTCATGTGCTTTTTGTTGCAACGATTTACTGATGCGTTCAAAGCCAAAAGATCGTGCGCCTTTAATTAAAATCGTTTCATCATTAAACGAAGCATAATTTAAGTCGCGAAGAAATTCATCCGTAGAATTATAAAACGATTTTTCTAAGTTGAATAAATTACTTTGTCGAGCTATGGCTTCACCAATACCAATCAAACGATTTATTTTTTTCTGTGATAATAAATCGGCTACTTGCTGATAAAGCACTTCTTCACTTTTTCCACTCTGTAAAATATCACTTAATATAATTGTGCGACGTTCGTGTTGTTTTTGTTGCAACATAAAATCAAGCGCAATCGTCAACGAGCCGAAATCAGAATTGTAGGAATCATTGATCACCGAGCAATTATTAATTCCTTCTTTCATTTCGAGGCGCATTGCTACCGGACTTAACAACTCAAAGCGTTTCGATATTTGTTCATTCGGAATTTCAAGAAACAACATCAACGCCCAACAATGAATGGCATTTTCAATGCTGGCTTCATCAGTAAACGGAATTTTAATTCCGATAAATTGATTCTTGTAAATCCCTTGTATTTCTGTATCGTGATCGTGTTTGGCAATACGACCAATTTGTAAATCAGCCTTCGACTTTCGCGACCAGGTAAATGTATTGCAATGCGAAGAAAGTAATCCCGCTGAATTTACCAGCTCATGAATGGCAGTATAATCTTTACAATAAACTAACTGATGTGCATGTACGAAAAGTTTAAGTTTCTCAACAACCTTTGCATTGAGATCGTTAAAGTTCTCATCATGTGCTGAACCTATATTAGTAAATACGCCAATGGTCGGACGAATCATCTCTCCCAACTTCAACATCTCATCAGGCTGTGAAATTCCTGCTTCAAAAATTCCGAGTGTATGACTCTCCTCCATTTGCCAGAGCGAAAGCGGCACTCCAATTTGTGAATTATAACTCTTCGGACTTCTTACAATTGAATAATCTTCGCGAAGCAATTGATAAAGCCATTCCTTGACAATGGTTTTACCGTTTGAACCAGTAACACCAATAACAGGAACAGAGAACTTCCTTCGATGCCACGCTGCTAATTGCTGCATTGCATTCAAAGGACTCATCACTAAAATAAAATTTGCTTGTGGCAACTGTTCAGCAACAGCCTCGTCACTCACAATAAAATTACGCACTCCTTGCGCGTATAAATCTGCAATGTATAAATGTCCATCGTGACGTTCTCCCTTAATCGCAAAAAAGAGCGAATGCTCCGGATCAACGACCTTACGGCTATCCGCCGATTCTGCAATCAACGCCCAACACTTCGGCTATTTGTTGCAACGAATACGATAGATGCGCCATATTACTTCGAGTTTTCTTTTGATTTTAATTCTACTTGTTGCGTTGCATGCACGAAGCACATACGACAAAGCGGAATATAACTTTCTTTTTCACCAAGCATCACCAATGCATCGTCTTGCACAGTGCGGTGAGAGTGAGAAGCCAGATCCCCACAATGCATACAGATAGCATGTACCTTCGTGATATAATCAGCAATAGCTAATAAATTAGGCATTGGTCCGAAAGGCTTACCCAGATAATCCATATCGAGACCTGCAATAATTACACGTGTACCTTGTCCTGCTAACTGTTCTACTACTGCTGGCAGATTATCATCAAAAAACTGTGCTTCATCAATTCCAATTACATCTACCGTATGACTTAATAATAAAAGATTTGAAGAAGATGGAATAGGTGTACTCTTAATAAAATTAGAATCGTGAGAAACGATATTCACTTCATCATAACGAACATCCACACCCGGTTTAAAAATCTCTACGTCGAGCTTCGCAATTTTTGCTCTTTTCAAACGGCGAATAAGCTCTTCTGTTTTACCAGAAAACATGCTACCAGTTATAACTTCTACGCATCCTTTTCGTGGTAGGTGCTTACGTGTGTGTTCTAAAAACATGACTTTTTGAATGAGGCTCTAAATTACAAAATTTTGATGTAGCATTTTAAGCGTCGAGCAACAAAAAAGGGTTGCCCATGACAACCCTTTAACATTCAGTATTTTTTAAATTAATTATTGAACTACGATACGCGTAATTTGACGCTCGTTACCCATTGTGATTAATACCTGATAAATTCCTGGATTTAATGATTCTAATGATAAATCGATAGACTGTAATCCGTTGTTCAACTGAATCATTTCTGACGACATTAACATACCGTTCATAGCGATAACTTGCATTTGAGCATCACCTGCTTTCTCAGAAGATAAAATCAAACGAGTTGAACTATGAGCAGGATTTGGAGCAGCATCAAATGTTTTAATTGAAGAATTTTCAATTTGTCCGATACCAGTTGCTGTTCCTTTTGAGAAATAGAAGTTTCCATTGGCCGCACCACCGAATCCTGTAAAAATCATTTTCCAGATTGTTCCTTGATGATCTTGTACAAAATAAACTGTTGAATCTGCGATATCGTAAGTGTTTGTCGTCATGTTAAACGACTTCCAATCATATCCAATATTGTTTATCGCCTTATCAAATGTATAACTTGAAGGAGTAACATTATTCACATCTACCGGATATGCTTTTACTGCAAATACAGAATCGTTCGTTAAAACACCTGAAACTTTATAAACCACGGGACTCGTAGTTAAGTATTGCGCAAATGATAAATCCCAAGAATAAAAAGAAGGCTCACGATCGATGATTTGATTATTCAATAAAGAGAAATAAACAAAGTTCTTTCCTGCATAAGTTGTTTTGTTGATAGCACCAAGCGTTTCGTTGCTACCATCTAAATCAGCCCATTTAAAATCATAGATGCTGTTAGCAAGAGAAACGATACATAACTTCTTGTAAGTACCGCTTGAAAGTTTAATGAAGTAAACAGAGTCACCTGTAATTGCATGCGTCATGAAATCGTAGTTCCCCCAACCTAAGTCGAACATATCCGCAGGATTATTAGTTCTGTTGAATGCACCAAAATTCCATGATGTATCAGAATTAAATAACTCATTTGTTGGCGTACTTAAAATTCCTGTTGTATCAGCGGCTGTCATTGTCGACCAATCTGCTACAGACTTATTCGCTTTGTATAAACGAACATTGTTTTTTGAATTAATTAAGATAGAAGCTAAATAGCCACGAAGTTGGAATCCTAAATCCCAATCCAAGTTTGAAACTGAACTTACAGTTCCTGTTGAGAAACTGTAGAATGTTTGGTTTGTGTACCCCGGATTAACGGTAACCGTATCCGTTGTTTGAGCATTTGCTGAGAACGCGAATGTTCCAGCTAAAATTGCCACTGCTAATTTTCGTAAAATTGATTTCATGGTATCTATGGTTTTTTATTTTTTTAAATTCTTTGCGTTTGAAATGTGACGGTCCCTTTATTTCCGGATGTATCGTAAAAATCGACCATTTTTACAGTATAGTAATAGCCATCACTTGACTTTAATACGTAATATAAATCAGGATAAACATGATACAAGGCATTACTAAAATCATAGTATTTCCAGTTATAGCCAATCGTATTTGCATTCTTTGAAAAAACAAAATTTGGAATTTGCGAATAGTTAAATTGTTCGATTGGCAAATAAGGTACATTAGCTGGCATTGAATCTTTTTGAAAGCGCAACACCTCTGTATTATCCCAGATATTCTGAATAACACCTGTAACAAAATAATAGCGGAATGGAGAGGCAGCATCATACTCAAAAAACACATGTGTATATTTTGTAAAGACAAAGTCCCACTGATTTTTAGGTGGCGCTTGTTGCACTAATTGATTCGGTGTATCAAACGAAAAATACATCAATGA
>JBDKGQ010000119.1:0-4543 GCA_039798145.1 Bacteroidota bacterium | reverse complement strand
CAGATTGTCTTCATCACCAGCAGAATAGTTATTATGCTGTGCAACAAGTTTTCCATTACCATCAAACAAAAAGGTATGTGGTACCGAATTAACATTCATGGCTCTTTTAAAATCTCCATTAGGATCCAATAGAATTGTATAGTCCCAACCTTTACCTGCAACATAGGGTGCTACGCGGCTCATCGAGCGACTATCATCAATAGAAACTGCAAAAACCTTTACGCCGGTTTCTTCTTTCCACTGTGAATACTCTTCGTTGATTGCATCAAGTTCAGCAACACAAGGCTTACACCATGTTGCCCAAAAATCAATGATGAACGGCTTACCATCATTACTAATTGAAGCTGTATTAAATTCCTTTCCTTCTAATGTTTTTACGCTTGCGTGGCCAACATCTGTTTTCGTTGCTGTTGATTGAGCAATGCACAAATGACTAATTAATGATACTGTTACTAAGATAAATAGCTTTTTCATAGGTAGTATTAAATAAAGGGACTCCGAAGAGTCCCTTTTAAAACGAGATTATTTCTCTAAAATTACTTTTTTAATAATTTTTTGTCCTGGCGTTTCGATGTTAACTAAGTAAGATCCATTTTCGAATGAAGAAAGATCTACTGTTAATGTTCCAGTATTAGCAACATTCTCTTGTCTCGAAATTGTTTTACCAGCTAAATCAGTAATAACTAAAGTGAATGTAGATGCATTTAACTTATCTAATGTTAAACTTACATTACCAGCAGAAGGGATTGGGAATACACTGATTGTTTCAGTTACTGAATTCTCACCAACTCCAACATTTTGAGTAATGTTGATATCATCGATATAACCATTGTTACCATAACCACTGATTGCAGTGAATTTAGCAATGATGTTTGTTTGGCCTAATAAAGAAGAAAGGTCAACTGTTTCTTGTCTCCAGTCTGTAGTAGATCCTGAAACAGGTGTCCAAGCATTCGTATTGGCTGTTAAGTTTGTTGTTAAGCCTGTATCGTCAGTTTTACCCCAAAGCATATTCCAAGTTGTACCACAATCTGTTGTTGCATTAAAATCAATCTCATCATTATAAGCTGGACTATATCTAACTTTTGCTACATAGAAAGTTAAGTACGCATTGTTTGCACCAGCTAAAGAGAATGGAGGTAAGAATAACTCGTCAATTTGTCCTGGAGTACTATTGTAAAAATCAATTTTAGCAGAACCATTAGTTCCTGTTGCACCAGCAGCTACACGCGTCCATGTATAACTAGCATCTGCATTATATCTTGCCCAGCCCGCAGGAGGGAAAGCACCTGTTGTAAATCCTTGAATAATTGGAGTTGCAATTGGAGCTGCTGCGATTAACAATGGAGTTACTTTAGAATCGTTAAACGCATCTTGGTCAGCACTTCCATTAGGATTCGCTGTAGCAGTTGTAATAGTATGAGCACCTGCTGTTAATGTGATAGCAGGTAATGTAATTAAGCTAGAACCACCTGAAGGAATATTTCCTGTCCAGTTGTAAGTTTGATTAGTTCCTGCATCAACTTTATAAAGGATATCCACAGAAGTCAAGTCAGAAATACCATAGTTAAATACATTCACTGATGGAGTTACCACAGTATCACAATTCAAATAATTAATTTGAGTTGCAGTAACACCAGCATCATTTTGAATTAATGTACGGCTATAACCAGCTTGGTGTACTTCTTTAGTTGCGTCGTCTTGTACAAATCCTACAACAGCTAACTGAACTTGGTTATATACGTTAGCCATTGTCCAGGTAAAATTGTAAACAACAGAATCTCCTTGAACCATTGTTGAAGGCAATGCAGTACCAGAAGCATTTGGCAACATTTTCTTCATTACACCTTCAAAGTGCTTTTCTCCATTTGAGCCTGGTGCAGTTGTGAAATAAATATTTCTTTCAATGATTGCAAATTGTGCAACTAATCCTACTGGAGAAATAGATCCAGTCATTTTAACTACTGCTGTTACATTTACATCAGTACCGTTAATAGCATGTGTAATGTTTACGGTAAACGGCGATGTAACCGCAGCGCGATTAGTTAAAATAGCCTGTGTTAATGTAGCAGGTTGGTCATTATATACGTTACCATCTACAATTCCATTAGGAGAATAGTTGTTGGCGTAATAAGTCATTCTTGAATTCACATCTGCAGTATTATGTCCATACATTGGACCAGCAGCAGGAATGTTGTTTTGATATTTGATTGATACTACCTCATTGCCATTACTGTTTAGTAAGTCATTTAGAGGTCCGTTTGTTGCGGCGCAAGGTCCGCAGTTTTCACTCGTAAATTCTTCGAAAAGTACAAGTCGTTGTGATTGACTAAATACTGATCCTGAAATCAACAAGCAAGCAAATAATGAGTAAATTTTTTTCATGCTATTTAATTTTAAAGGGTTTGATTTGATTTTTATAGGTGCCTAAATTATGAAAAAACACATTTATATGTATTTGAGGCGCAAAATATTTCTTTTTTATTGGGTTTTTATTTAAATTTACCCTCCCAAAGCAATTAGCAAAGTATTTTAATTATGAAAAAAATTTTACTATCAACTTTATTTGTTCTAGGGTTGTCTTTCGTTTCATTCGGACAAAGCCTAGTACTTTCAGGTTATAACTTAACAGTTTCAGATCCAGGTAACAGTAATGTGTTGGAATCAACCGCTCGCTTAGATAATACTGGTTCTTCAACGGTGGATATCATTGTAGAACGTGATATTGTTAACCTTCCAGCAGGTATGTATGAATTGTTCTGCTTTGGTCAATATTGCAACCCTCCAGGAACAGCTATGACATCTTACACTACGCCAATCGCTGCTGGTGGTCGTGAGTCTACGTTTGATGCAAAAGTTTATCCGAATGGAAATTGTGGAACAGCTTCAATTCATTACAGATTTTATGATCAAAACAACCCTGCAGATTCAACAGGATTTACATTGGATTTCGCATTTTGTGCACAAGGGTTAAATGATGCTGTTGAATCATATGGATTGTCAAAGCCATTAAAGAATCCTGCTGATCAATTTACTGTGTTTAATTATAATCTTCCAACAGCAACTAACAACGATAAATTATATATTTATAATATGTTAGGATCGTTAGTGAAAACGGTTGATGTTACAGGTAAAAATGGTAGTTTAGTAGTAACTACAGCTGATTTGAAATCAGGTTTATATATAGCTACTTATGTTTCAGGAAACAAAGTAAAAAACAGTTATAAATTAGTGGTATCACACCGCTAATCAAAAAAATTATAAGTTAGAAAGGTCAGATTTTTATCTGACCTTTTTTTATGCATTCAAAAATCAAGTTGTTACATGTTTTTCGCTTGATGTTCGTATACAACCTATAATCGTATTTTGTATCTTCGTAATTCAAATAATTCAGAGGAAAGATATGCCAGATTTAAAACAAGAGGCTCTTGATTATCATGAGTCAGGTAGACCAGGAAAGATTGAAGTAGTACCCAGTAAACCAACAAGTACGCAACGCGATTTAGCATTAGCATATTCACCAGGAGTTGCAGCTCCATGTTTGGAAATTGAAAAGAATCCAGAGGACGTTTATAAGTATACTGCAAAGGGAAACTTAGTGGCAGTAATTTCAAATGGTACAGCCGTACTTGGATTAGGAAATATTGGAGCGGAAGCTTCAAAGCCAGTAATGGAAGGGAAAGGATTGCTTTTTAAAATCTTTGCTGATATTGATGTTTTTGACATTGAAATCGACCAAACCAATGTGGATGATTTTGTGAAAACCGTAAAGGCAATTGCTCCAACTTTCGGAGGAATTAACCTGGAAGACATTAAAGCTCCTGAATGTTTTGAAATCGAAAAACGTCTTAAAGCAGAGCTGAAAATTCCGGTAATGCATGATGATCAACATGGAACCGCAATCATTTCGGGTGCAGCTCTTATCAATGCTTTAGAAATTGCCAATAAAAAAATTGGTGAGGTTCGTATCGTAGTAAACGGTGCTGGAGCATCAGCAATATCTTGTACTTCCTTATTCGTTTCACTTGGAGCAAATGTGGAAAATATTGTCATGCTGGATAGTACCGGAGTTATTCGCGCCGACAGAGATAATTTGGATGGCAACAAAAGTAAGTTTGCGACTAAACGCGACATTCATACACTTGAAGATGCTTTGCATAATGCAGATGTATTTATCGGATTGTCAAAAGGTAATATCCTGAAAGGAGAACATTTACGCTCAATGGCCGATACTCCTATTGTATTTGCAATGGCTAATCCTGATCCTGAGATTAAATACGAAGATGCGATTGCTGCACGTCCTGACGTAATTATGGCGACAGGTCGTTCCGACTATCCTAATCAGGTGAATAATGTAATTGGATTTCCATTTATTTTCAGAGGTGCATTGGATGTTCGCGCTACTCAAATTAATGAAGAAATGAAATTGGCTGCAGTGCATGCTATTGCTCAGCTGGCAAAGGAGCCTGTTCCAGAAATAGTTAACCTTGCTTATAACCAGCGTAATATTTCTTTCGGTAGTGATTATATTATTCCAAAGCCG
>JBDKGQ010000118.1:0-4554 GCA_039798145.1 Bacteroidota bacterium | reverse complement strand
TTACAACTATTACAACTATTGAGTGTGGATACGTGTTGGCCAGAGGACTCTCCCACCACCTACTTCTCCTCGGAGCATCATCCACTGCCCTAACCTGCTTATGACCACGGCAATTGATCATACAATTGTCATACTCGGTGAATTCTGTTGGATTGGGTCGTCTCCAGAGAATGTTGCGCTTAAAAGAGTTGTCGATCATCGACTAGCATGTTATAATTACTTTCAACAGAAAGAAGCCGAACAATACATGAAGACAAATAAAGGTGTAAATATTAGTGTTGTTGGTGGTGGATCAGGAGTAGGAATTGCTGCATTAATTGATGGCAATACTAATATAGCAATGTCATCTCGCCCAATTAAAATGGATGAGAAGATTAAATTGCAAGATGCTGGTCGTGCTTACAAAGAAGTAAAAATTGCATATGATGCATTAAGCATTATTGTAAATCCAGGAAATAAAGTATCTCAATTAACAAGAGAGCAAATCGAAGGAATCTTTACAGGCAAAATCAAAAACTGGAAAGAAGTAGGTGGAGATGATTTGAAAATTGTTGCTTATGCGAGAGAGACTTCTTCAGGAACTTATGAGTTCTTTAAAGAGCACTTACTTAACCGTAAAAACTATGCTGCTACTTGCTTAAACATGCCAGCATCAGGAGCAGTAATTCAATCAGTAAGTCAAACAAAAGGTGCAATCGGATATGTAGGATTAGCATACCTTGATAAAAGTGTTAAAGCAATTGGAGTATCAACTGACAAAGGGAAAACCTATGTAAAACCATCAGTTGCAACCGCTAAAAACAAAACCTACCCAGTTGTTCGTCCATTGTTCTTCTATTATCCAACTAAATCTGAAGCGATAGTTAAGCCATTCATTGATTATGTAATTGGAAAAACAGGACAAGGATTAGTATCTCAAATTGGATACATCTCTTTAGACGGATTTTAATATCAAATTATTAAATAAAAGCCGCATTTCTCAATGCGGCTTTTATTAGTTTTAGTTAAACCACTACCTTTGACCGTGATCAAAAAAGTAATAAACAAACTAATTGAAGGACTATTAATGTTAAGTAGTACTATAACTACGTTAACAGTTTTATTAATTGTCGTATTCCTATTCAAAGAAGGCGTATCTGTCTTTAAGGAATCGCCTCTCGAAGGTGAAAACGTTATTGTTTTAAGTAACCAAAACAAGGTTAGTCATTTAACTTCTGTTGATGTAAAAAAAATCTTTGATCAAGAAACCACTAATTGGAAATTAGTCGGTGGTGCCAACGACTCTATATTACTTTTCACTTTCAATGATCTTAGTAATTATTTTTCTGAAGAAGAACTAGGTCCTGAATTCGAATTTTTACCTCATAAAATGGATTCGCTCATTGAAGCTAATCCGGGAATGATTGCCATCTTTTCTAAGAAATATCTCGATAAAAATCATAAGTCAAAAGTTGCTACTATAGATAACATTTCTCCTAAAACATTTTTATTAGGTAAGGAATGGTTCCCAACTGCTAGTCCTGCTGTACAACTTGGTGTATTGCCTTTAATTTTAGGAACACTCTATGTTTCTATTATTGCAATTCTTATTGCTTTACCAATTGGATTAGCCACTGCAATTTATATTGCTGAAGTAGCACACCCTAAAATTCGAGCTATCTACAAGCCAGTTATTGAATTACTAGCAGGAATTCCGTCAGTAGTATATGGATTCTTCGGATTGATCGTAATCGTTCCTTTAATTCAAAAAATATTCGATTTGCCCGTTGGTGAATCAGGATTAGCCGGTGCAATAGTACTCGCTATCATGGCCCTTCCAACAATAATTACCGTGACGGAAGATGCATTGAGAAACACACCTCGCGCAATGAAAGAAGCTAGTCTTGCATTAGGAGCAACACAATGGCAAACTATTTACAAAGTGGTAATCCCCTACTCTGCATCAGGAATTTCTGCTGCTGCAATTTTAGGAATCGGAAGAGCAATTGGAGAAACAATGGCGGTATTAATGGTAACCGGAAATGCTGCAGTAATGCCACATTCATTATTAGAACCTTTACGTACAATTCCAGCAACAATTGCAGCTGAATTAGGTGAAGCACCTGCGAATGGAATACATTACAAAGCATTATTTGGTCTTGGATGTATTTTATTTATCATAACAATGGTTATTAATATCTGGGTAGAAACAATTTCAAAAAGACGCGTTAATCGATAATCAATATGCAATCAGATTTTAAAAAAATACTTAGTCAGTCGATAGCATTTTGGACATTCAGAATATTATCGTTAGCCGTGATGGGAATATTATTTTCTATTCTCGGATTTATTTTAGTAAAAGGAATTGGTGTTGTTAGCTGGGACTTCATTACTAAAATGCCAGAAGATGGAATGACCAAAGGAGGAATTTATCCAGCCATAATCGGAACACTTTGTTTAATAGCTGGCTCTATGCTTTTTGCATTTCCTATTGGAGTAATGTCGGGCATTTACATTTTTGAATACACTAAAGACAGCTGGTATAGAAGATTTGTTCAATTGATGACAGCCAATCTAGCGGGAGTCCCCTCCATCGTTTTCGGATTATTCGGAATGGCTTTGTTCGTAAACAAATTAGGATTTGGAGATTCTATCTTAGCAGGTTCGTTAACGTTAGGACTATTAGCACTCCCTGTTGTAATACGCACAACTGAAGAAGCATTAAAAGCAATTGATAATTCCTATCGCGAAGCGAGTTATGCACTTGGCGCAACAAAGCTTCAAACCATTAAACGCGTGACATTGCCAATGGCATTGCCTAATATCATCACCGGACTAATTTTAAGTATTGGTCGTGTATCAGGTGAAACTGCTCCAATTTTATTCACCGTTGCGGCTTATTTCCTTCCTAAATTACCTACCAGTGTTTTTGATCAAGTGATGGCCTTGCCTTATCACTTATACGTTATCTCTACTAGCGGAACTAACATAGCAGAATCAAGAGGAATGGCCTATGGTACTGCTGTAATCTTAATTTTAATTGTCTTGATATTAAATATTATCGCCAACATTATTCGCAGATTTTTAACCAAGAAATACAAAACGAATTAATCTATCATGTATAAAATAGAAAGTAAAAATGTAAATCTTCATTATGGTTCCTTTCATGCTTTAAAAGGAATCAATATGGCTATTGAAAAAAATACTGTTACTGCCCTTATCGGTCCTTCTGGTTGTGGTAAGTCAACCTTCCTTCGTTTATTTAATCGAATGAATGACCTTATCGACGGAGTAAAAATTGAAGGAGAATGTTTAATCGACGGGAAAGATATTTATAGCAAGTCGATCAAAATTGACGATTTAAGAAAACGCGTTGGAATGGTTTTTCAAAAGCCTAATCCATTTCCTAAAACAATTTTTGAAAATGTTGCCTATGGACTTCGTGTAAACGGAATTACACATAAAAGTTTTATAGAAGAACGTGTAGAAGCATGCTTAAAACAAGCTGCGCTTTGGGACGAAGTAAAAGATAAACTTAAAAAGTCTGCAATGGCTTTATCTGGAGGTCAACAGCAACGTTTATGCATTGCAAGAGCATTAGCAATTGAACCTTCTGTATTATTGATGGATGAGCCTGCATCGGCCTTAGACCCGATCTCTACTGCTAAAATTGAAGAGTTGATTTATGATTTAAAAAATCTTTATACAATCATTATCGTTACTCATAATATGCAACAAGCAGGAAGGGTTAGCGATAGCACTGCATTCTTTTATTTAGGAGAGTTAGTAGAGTTCGATTCAACAAAAAAAATATTCACCAATCCAACAGATGTTAGAACACAAAACTACATTACCGGAAGATTTGGTTGATCATTAACAACACCACATTATGTCACATCTAAATATTGAATTACAAGACTTACGTTCTAACATTCTTGAAATGTTCGAACTTGTTCAAACGCAATTAACAAAATCGAAAGAGTCATTTTTACAACTTGACAAAGACTTAGCTCGTGAAGTAGTAGTAAACGAAAAACGTGTGAATGGTTTCGAATTAAAAATCGATCGCGATTGCGAAAATATTATTGCATTGTTTAATCCAGTTGCCATCGATTTGCGATTTGTTTTAGCATGCATGAAAATCAATTCCAATCTTGAAAGAATTGGAGACATCGCTGAAAGTGTAGCCAAATTCGTAATGAACTTCAAGCTCGAGCCAGAAAAAGAACTACTTGAAACATCGAGAGTAATTGAAATGTTTGATACGTGCATTGAAATCATGAACACAACAGCTCGTTCATTTGCTGAAGAAGATACTAAGCTTGCACGAAGTATTTTCAAATTAGATGAAACAGTGGATGAAATCAATATCGAAGCAAATGATAAAATCGCTGCATTTATTCGTACGCATGCGGATCGCATCAATCAAAGCTTATATACGATAAGTATGATCAGAAAACTAGAGCGCGTCGGCGACCAATGTAAAAACATTGCTGAAGAAACGATATTTTATATCGAAGCTAAAGTTCTGAAACATAAAAATCAAAAGTAAAATATCAAGCGCTGTAGAAATAC
>JBDKGQ010000117.1:0-4584 GCA_039798145.1 Bacteroidota bacterium | reverse complement strand
AATCCGAATATTAACGGACTACATGCTTTTAAAAATGGCCAATCAGGAGTAACACGAAGATTGATTTTTTCAAATCGTAAATTGTAAATTAACACAAGCGTTTTCCATAATGAAATAGCTACCATCGCCAACGCAAAGTTTCGAGCATTAGGTGCTGTTAATGCAACGATTGTTATTGCTAAAATCTGAATGCAAAAATTACCAATCGCATAGAGCGTTAGCTTGTTAGTGTTTTCTTTTATCAGATAGTAATGCTCATTGAAAAATGTTAGTGTGTTAAGCAATAAGTAAGCACCAATTAAAGTAATTGTTAGGCAGCCGAAGTTAAGCGATTTATCAAAAATGAATAAATATAAAACTGCAATAACAGACGAAATTATTCCAAGAAAAAACTGACTACTAATTGTTTTACTTAGTAGTCCTTTTTTGTCGGACTCTTGATGATAACTTGAAAGTAATGTTTGATAAATACCTCCAATCCAAAAGAAACTTACTAGTCCACCCAAAAATAAAATGAATTCATATTGACCTATAATCGGTAATGCAACACCAAATTTCGCCAATATGACTCCTGAAAGAAACAATCCTGCGTATCTCGCAATCTGAAAGAACTGGAGATAATTAGCAATCGTTAATTTGTTGATTAGTTGTTTCACTTATTTATTTTTAATTCTTAATGAATTACTGATTACAATTACATCTGAAAATCCCATCGATAAAGACGCTATCATTGGATGCAATAAACCTGTAGCAGCAAATGGAATCGCAATGATATTATAAATGAAAGCCCAAAATAAATTTTGTCTGATAATTTTATTGGTGAATTGAGATAGTGCTTTGATTTTTTTTAAACCTTCCAACGGTTTTTTTGTCATTAAAATAATTTCACCACTGCTGATAGCTATCGAACTTCCATCTCCAATTGCTAAACTCAAATTGGCTAAACTTAACGCAGCAGCATCGTTGATTCCATCTCCAATCATGGCCACGGCATGGGATTTTGATTGTTGCTCGATGTAATCAGCTTTTTCCTGAGGTAATTGCTGAGCTAAATAATAATCTATTCCAAGTTCTTTTGCAATCGATTCACAACGTTCGTTCGTGTCGCCGCTAAGAATAGTGGTTTTGATTTTTTCTGATTTTAACCATTCGATTACTTCTTTCGCCTCTTGCCTTATTTCATCTTTTAATTCGATAAAAGCTAACAGCTCTTTGTTTTTGAATAAATACACCTGGAATTTCGAGTCAGTAATTACAGGAGCAAATTTACCACTTCCAAGATAGTATTCATTTCCTTCTTTATCCATCGCAAATATTCCTTTGCCTTTAATCTCCTGAACTTCCTGAAAGGCAATGAGTGTATTAGTTGATGCAGAATGTTCAAGAAATGACAAAATTGATTTTGCAATTGGATGACTTGAATATTGTTCAAGCGAAAATAATATTCGTGGGGTTAAGGCATCATCGTTAGTATAATTAATCGTTTCTATTTTAAACTTTCCTGTTGTAAGCGTCCCCGTTTTGTCAAATACGATTTCCTCTATTTTTTGAATTTTATCGAATACATCTCCGCCCTTAATCAACATTCCTTTTTTCGCTGCATTACCAATACTTACAGCCACAGCAGTAGGGATGGCTAATCCCATTGCACAAGGACAAGAAATAACTAATACAGCAATCGCTCTTAACATCGAATTGGTTGCAGAAATATCAAACAAGAAGTGATTAATTAAAAATGTGATGATGGCAATCCCAATCACTGCAGGAACAAAAACTAAACTGATTTTGTCGCTTAACTTCTGAATAGCCGGTTTTTTGAAAGTCGATTTTTTTACGAGATCAATCATACTTGAAAGGGAAGTGTCATTTCCACATTTTTCTACAATAAATTTGATAGATCCTTCCAACAAAATAGTTCCAGCTAAAACTTTATCATTAACTGATTTTGATTCTGGTATCGATTCGCCAGTTAATGCAGACGCATCTACTAATCCAAAGCCTTCGTAAATCAATCCATCTGCAGGTATTTTATCTCCCGAATTCACTAAAACTAGATCATTAGGATTTAATAAATCAATTTCTATTTCAACTGATCCTTCATTATTGCTATACGCATTTGTTATTCGTCTTGCTTTTGAGGGCTGCATTTTAATTAATGCCGAAATAGAAGAGTTAGTTCGCTTTAAACTTTTTTCTTCAATCAAGTTTCCAATTAATACAAATGTGATGATGGATGCTGTCGTTTCAAAAAAGTTATACTTCATCCATTCATCGTGTGAAACAGCGAGTAAGTAGCCCGCTATACTATACATGAAGGAGGTAATAGCGCCCATCATAATCAGCACATCCATATTCGGACGTAATTGAAGCATCGATCCTAAAGCACTTTTGCCGAAGTGATGAAGTCCAATTATTAATACAATGGATGATAAAATTATCTGAAACAAAAAGCTATGCATCCAAGTCACACTTACGGTCATGGTAGACCACAGTGGAATAGTCGCAATCAAAGCTAATATTGTCTTTATGAAAAGTGGAGAGTAATTCTTTTCATTCTGATCTTCGATTTTTAATCCCGATGCTTGATAACCTAGTTTATTGATTTCAGTTATTACAAAATCGGTTTGTTGTTCTCCAATGGACTCAAATTCTACCTCACCGCTATCGTAAAATACATGCACTCCCGTGATTCCTTTACTTGTTAAGTGTCTGTCAATGCCCTGAGCGCAACTAGCACAGGTCATTCCTTTAACAGATAAAGTAGTTTTATTCGACATGTAGCAAATGTAACACTTCAACCATTAATACGATGAAAATAAGAGACATCAGAATTTATTTTTAGCAATTTGCTTTAATTAAAAATAAAATTTTAATTTTGCACCCACTTACGGTGATTGTAGCTCAGTTGGTTAGAGCGCCTGATTGTGGTTCAGGAGGTCGAGGGTTCGAGACCCTTCATTCACCCTTAAAGGTCCTGATTTTCAGGACCTTTTTTATTTTATTGACTTTGTGAATTCGTCCATTTAAGGCTTTTTTTATGCCTTGATAATCCCTAAATTTGCACACCCAAAAAAATCTATTATGTCATCAACAAATTCCAATTCTGATCTAACGCAGAACTATGATCGTCAATTAGGCGATTGGATTGAATCAGAAAAATCCGCCATCGAATTAATCCACATTATTGGTAATTTATGGTTTAATAAGTCTATTGAACTGGTTATTTTTAGAAATCAATTAGTAGACAGAAGTGCAAGTCAAATTATGAACTTACATCAGTATGCTCATGATTTTGTGAAGAAGCCGATTCATGTTAAAGATACTTTGGCAATTGCACATGCTATTCTTGAAATGGATATTGCTCCTTCTAAAATTGATGTTGGTAAATTGGCGTTCGAATGGGATCATGAAAAGGCAGGAACTGATTTACAATCTTTCTTAAATAAGAAGTTAGCCGATTTTATTGGATTAGATAAAAAGCAATTAGTGCCTCGTGATATCGTGCTTTATGGTTTCGGTCGTATCGGACGTATCCTAGCGCGTGAGTTAGTTGCGCAAGCAGGAAAAGGGGAACAGCTTCGTTTAAAGGCGATTGTTGTGCGTAGCCGATCAGAAGATGATTTATCAAAGCGTGCGGAGTTATTAAGAAATGACTCAGTACACGGACCATTCCCAGGAACTGTTATCGAGGACAAAGAAAAGAATGCATTAATTGTAAACGGACACACCATTTTTGTAATCGATGCTAAGAATCCTGAAGACATCGACTACACGAAATATGGAATCAATAACGCCTTATTAATTGATAATACAGGTGCTTCAAGAGATCGTGCTGGTTTATCAAAGCATCTTTCTGCTAAAGGCGTTGACAAAGTGTTATTGACGGCTCCAGGTAAAGGTGATATTCCAAATGTAGTGTATGGTGTTAATCAAAAGAACCATGCAGCAGATGAGAAAATATTCTCTGCAGCTTCTTGTACTACCAATGCAATCGTACCGGTGTTAGAGGTAATTGAAAAAACGTTAGGGATTGAAAGAGGACATATTGAAACCATTCACTCTTATACAAATGACCAGAACTTATTAGATAATTATCATAGCAAATATCGCCGTGGACGTTCTGCTGCGATGAACATGGTAATTACTGAAACAGGAGCTGACAAAGCAGTTACAAAGGTGATTCCTCAGTTGGATGGTAAACTTACTGGTAATTCAGTGCGTGTACCGACACCTGATGTATCATTAGCTATCTTAAACCTTACCGTTAATAAGGAAGTTACCAAAGAAATGGTAAACGATATTTTAAAGGATGCAGCATTAAATGGTGCATTAGTAGAGCAGATTCAATTTATGCAAAGCAATGAACTTGTATCTAGTGATCTTATCGGTAATCCTTGTGCATCAATTGTAGATAGTCCTGCTACTATTATATCGAAAGATAAAAAAGCAATGGTGCTTTATATCTGGTATGATAACGAATATGGTTATAGCCGTCAGGTATTACGTTTTGCTAAATATTTAGCTGATGTTATTCGTTTAACTTACTATTAAAATTAATTAACATAAAAAGGAAAGGCTCATCAT
>JBDKGQ010000116.1:0-4591 GCA_039798145.1 Bacteroidota bacterium | reverse complement strand
TCCCTTTCCTCTTAATTGTCGCAATTACAGCTGTTTCATGTGTTCCATCACGACTACATAACGAGTTAAAAGCGCAAAAGAACAAGTGCACACAAGAAAATGATTCGCTGAAAGCAGCCAATTTAAATTTGACTACTCGCAATAATGAATTGTCGTATCAGAATGATGCTCATGCAGGCATTGTAGCAAAATCTGAAAGAGAGCGTGCTGCCCTTGAAAATGAAATTGCACAGTTAAAAAAGGATAAAGAAGAAATAAGTTCAAAATATGATCAGCTTTTAAAAGATGGTTCATTAGCTACAGCTAATACTGAAGCCAATAAAAAACTGATTCGCGATTTGCAAAAAACGAAAGAAGATTTGCAGAAACGTGAAGATGAAATTGCGAAGAAGGAAAAAGAGTTGAAGCAAAAGGCAATGGACTTAGAAATCTTAAGCAAAGAGTTAGACACTAAAAATATTCGTGTTGAAGAATTGGAAAAGCTAATTGCATCGAAAGATTCAGCTGCTCAAGCTCTAAAAAATTCAGTTGCCAATGCTTTAATCGGATTTACAGATAAAGGGTTAACTGTTGAACTTCGCAATGGAAAAGTTTATGTAATGTTGGAAGAGCGACTTTTATTTGCAACGGGAAGTACCGTTGTTGATGCAAAAGGCGTTGAAGCTTTAAAGGCATTAGCTAAAGTATTAGAAACCGATTTATCCAACGATATTTTGATTGAAGGTCATACCGACAATGTACCAATGAAAGGAACAGGTGAAGTAAAAGACAATTGGGACTTGAGCGTTATGAGAGCTACCGCAGTTGTGAAAATTATTACTTCTAATTCGAAAATTAGTCCTGACCGATTAACAGCTGCTGGTAAAGGCGAGTACAACCCATTAGACAATTCAAACACTGTTGAAGGACGTAAGAAAAATCGTCGTATAGAAGTAGTCATTACTCCTAAGCTAGATGAAATATTTAAAGTTCTAGAAAAGAACTAACCTACTTGTCAATTATGTTAGCACCACTTAAGAGTATTCTGTCGATTCGTCGCTTGCTTTTAAGTGGTTTTTTTATTTTTTCTATTTTCATTTCAAATGCACAGGATCCAGTATTAGCTTATCGCGACATGCGAGGCTATCTTTTTGTATTTGAAAACGGAGGTCCACGAACGTTAGATACCCGACCAGTACGTGAATTTAAATCGGCAGGTCCTTATGTTGGATATGTTAACTCCGCCAACAATTTAATTGTTTATTACAACGGGGAGTTTACTGATCTTGGTGATGCTACCAATACATCTTTTGAAGTCAACTATTCTTTTCTGATTTATAGACGAGATAATGTTTTGGCTGTTTTTGAAAAAGGTAATTTAACGCGACTTTCTTATTTCATCAGAGATTATAAAATAGCAGAAGGACTTATCGTCTTTCGGGAAACCATTGCAGACATTTTAAAAGTATATCGCGATGGAAATGTTCAAGAACTCGAAACAACACTCGTTGGAAAACTAGGAAACTATGCAGCTGGTAAGAACACCGTTGCGTTTACCAATAGAAATGGCTATTTGAAAATTTTTGATTCAGGCGATTTATTCGAGATTGATAATAATGGAACAACAGAATTTGCTTGTGGTAAAAACATCGTTGCTTATACCGATGGAGCAAACTATTCTTTCAAGGTTTATTACTTAAGTAAAATTTTTACGCTCGAAGAATTAAAAGTACAATCATTTAAAGTAGGCGATAATTTAACTGCATATGTAAGTGATGAAAATTATTTTAAAATTTATTCCGACGGTAAACTACTTAAATTAGAATCGTACGCTCCCGATTTCTACGAAGTAAAAGATCAGTGCGTCGTTTTTTACATCAATAATAAATTTCAAGCGATGGTAAATGGAGTACGATATGAACTTGATAACTTTGAACCTATCAGTTATAAAATAAGTCAGAATTGTATTGCATGGGTAGACCAAAATCAACGACTACATCTTTTTGCTAATGGTAAATCTACAGTTGCTACTACTGAATTATTCTCCTCTTACGATTTAAATAATAACATCCTTTCTTTTAATAGTCCTGAAAATATTACAGCCGTTTATTATCAAGGAAAAATCTATCGCTAATTATGAAATCAAAATTTCTATTTCTGTTTATTGGATTTACGCTATTATCAAAAATCAATTTTGCTCAAATTGGTTTTGCAGCACTAAGTAATACAGAACAGTATCGTTATGAAAAAGGATTGTATTCTTTATCGAACGAATCTCATACCTCGTTTAAACCCTATCTGATAAAAGATTTAAAAACAATTTCATTTTTTGATTCATTACAAAATACTGTTTTACCTACAAAGCCTTTTTATAAAACACTTGCAGGCAGAAAAATATTTAAAGAACATTTACTTGAGGTTCGAGAAGATGATTACCATTTGTATTTTGATCCTTTAATGGACATATCGGGAGGTAATGATAGTTATAATAGTAAAAGCTTTAAAAATAACACGAGAGGTGCTGGAATTGGCGGTAGCGTTGGCAAACGTTTTTCATTTAATGCTACGTTCTATGAAAATCAAAGTACATTTCCTTACTACATCGATTCTACTGTTAAGTTAACGCGCGTTGTTCCTGGAACAGGAAGAGTGAAAGGAACTGGTCCTTATGACTACGCATGGGCAACAGGAAGTTTAACATACGAATTGAATAAACACTTTACTTTTCAATTTGGGAACGATAAAATTTTTATTGGTGATGGTTATCGTTCATTATTACTTTCTGATAATGCTTTTAATTATCCGCATGTAAAAATAATTACAGACATCTGGAAATTCAGATACGTGAACATTTTTGCAGAAATGCAGGATATCTCGATAAAAGACCAACAAGACAATGAACCCTTCCAACGCAAGTATACATCGATGCATTACCTCGATTTAAATATTGGTAAGCGTGCATCAATTGGTGTATTTGAAAGTGTAGTATGGCATAGCGACTCTACAGGGCGCAGAGGATTTGATATTGGATATTTAAATCCGTTTATCTTTTTCAGACCGGTTGAATTTTCTATTGGCTCTCCTGATAATGTGCTGATGGGCTTTAATGCGAAATATAAAATCACCAATAAAACAACTGCATATGCACAGCTAATTCTCGATGAATTTTTAATCAAAGAAGTGAGAGCTGGCAAAGGTTGGTGGGGTAACAAACAAGGCTGGCAGTTAGGAGTTAAATCGTTCGATTTATTCGGAGTGAAAAATTTATACGGACAATTAGAATATAACGCAGTTCGTCCGTTTACTTATCAGCATCGCGAAACACTAGGCAACTACGGACATTATGGTCAATCGCTTGCTCATCCAATGGGTGCAAACTTTTATGAAATTGTTGGAATTGGAAATTACCGTTACAAGCGTTGGAATGTGGAAGGCAAATTCAATTACTATGTTGCTGGTTTAGATAGCGGTGGTTATAACTTCGGACAAAATATTTTTCTTCCATACGTAACACGTGCGAATGAATATGGTAATGAAATCGGACAAGGAGAGAAACATACGATTAGCATTGTGACGATGGCGTTGTATTATGAATTCAATCCTATTACGCATTTATCAGGATTCATTGAGGCAACAAGTAGAAACGATAAGAGTGATGCAAACTCTATTTCAGAAATGATTATACAAGCAGGAATTAAAACTCGTTTGTTTAATCGTTATTATGATTTTTAAATTGAATTAACGTGAGTCAGATAAAAAAGCTTGCAGGGCAAACTGCCATTTATGGATTAAGCAGTATCATCGGACGATTGCTTAATTATTTATTGGTGCCTTTTTATACCCGCATATTTGAACCTGCAGCTTACGGTGTAGTTTCAGAATTTTATGCATACGTTACCTTTCTGATTGTATTATATACTTACGGAATGGAAACAGCCTATTTTCATTTTTCCTCGAAGAAAGAAAATAATCTCAATGTGTATTCAAATAGTTTGAGTACGCTAACATTCACTTCTGTTTTATTATCCAGCATTCTGATTTTATTTTCACAAGCCATCGCTAATGGTCTAGGCTATGCAGATCATCCTGAGTACATCATTTGGTTTGCATTGATACTTGCCTTTGATGCTATCACAGCATTACCATTTGCAAAATTACGACAGGAGAATAGAGCGAAACGCTTTGCATTTATTAAAATCATTAATATCAGTTCAAACATCGGATTGAATTTATTTTTCCTTGCCTTATTACCTACAATCACCAATAATAATTCATTAAGTGTTTTGTACAATCCAGCAATTGGTGTTGGTTATGTGTTCATCTCTAACTTAATTTCCAGTTTGGTTACACTCTTGTTTTTTGCTAAAGATTTTCGAGTAGTAAAATTCAATATCGATAAAGAACTTGTAAAAGAAATGCTCGTATATGCATTCCCGTTATTAATTGCGGGATTTGCTGGAATGATCAACGAAACATTAGATCGCGCTATTCTGAAATATCTGGTAACAGATAAATCGACGGCCTTACATCAATTGGGAATTTACAGCGCTTGTTACAAGCTAAGTATTATCATGACGCTTTTCGTACAGACCTACCGTTATGCCGCAGAGCC
>JBDKGQ010000115.1:0-6707 GCA_039798145.1 Bacteroidota bacterium | reverse complement strand
TTACTAGTGTATCCTAATCCTGTTCCTTTAGGTTACGATGGTGATGTTGCTGTTAAAGGCGTTATTGCTAATGGGACAATTAAAATTACTGACGTTAGTGGAGGATTAGTCTTTGAAGGAAAGTCGTTAGGCGGCCAGGCTGTATGGAATGGAAAAAATCTAAAAGGTGAAAAGGTTAAATCAGGAGTTTATATTGTTTATTCATCCGATAGCACCGGTCAGTTTCGTTGCACTACAAAGTTGATGATATACCGATAAAAAAAGCCCTGTAGTATTTCTTCCTACGGGGCTTTTCAATTAAATATTTTTTTAGGATTTTTTTAGGATTATTCGCCTTTATCAGCCATGTAGTTCTTTCCACCACGACTAACACTTGAATCGTATTTTAACCAATAAACAATTCCTGCAGCTGCAGTTAAACCGAATATCCAGTTAACCCAAGCACCAATTGGAGGTAAGAATTTGAATGCAGCAGTGCAAATATCAGCGAATCCGTAAATAATAGAGTTCATATTGTTAAATTTTGATAGGCAAATGTACAAATTCTTGTAATTAAAAAAATGTTTACTTTAGATTATTATGTTAGTTCGAATATTCAGATCAACTCAGTTTTACCCAATTGCGCTAATTGTCTTATTTTCAATAGCTATCAACATTGTTTTTGGTGTAATAAGGGAGCCACAAATAGGGGTTAGTGGGACCATTTTCTTCCAAGATCTGACAAATTGGGTAAATGGATTAAATCAATGGTTAATAGCTACACTTGTTTTTATATTGCTAACCAGCCAAGCTTTGCACTTAAATTATACCCTAAATAAGCATGAAATCTTTTTTAAGCAATCGTGGTTGCCAGCATTATTCTACCTGATTTTGTCTACACAATTCGCGGCTTTTTTACAGTTTTCGCCACTTCTTCTCATTAACTCTATTTTCATTTTTGTGCTCGACAAAATATTCTCCTTGTACAAAAATCAAAAAACATTAGGAGTAACCTTCGATGCAGCATTATTAATTGCTTTAGTAGCCTTGTTATATGCTCCAGCAATATTCTTTGTCTTGCTCTTTTTTATTGGAGTAGCAATTTTAAAATCGATTAACTGGAGAGATTTATCTATTGGCTTAATTGGATTATTAGTTCCACTTTTATTAATGGGAGTGGCCTATTTTATAAATGGTAATTTGATGGAGTTTATAAATCAATTTAAAAATAGTTTTACGACAACATATACCTTGTCTAATTTTAAACTTGCCAATTTTCTTCCTTCGGCAATTTTGATATCCGTTGTGTTTATTTTGGCTTTAATGAAGATAAGAAACAATTATTTGAAGAATGTCACCAAGTCGAGATTATGCCAGCAAATACTTTTATTGTTTGCGCTTATTAGTATTCTAACAATACCATTTACATTGCATATCGGAATTCAATGTTATATGCTTTTAATAATTCCTTTTTCATCCATTATAGCCTATTACTTTTTGGATGGTAAAAAAATATTTTACCAAGAATTACTTCTTTGGATAATTATCGCAAACTGGGTCTACAGTAATTTTATTATTTAGAAAATTTAAAATAAGTATTATAATAAAATTTCAAATCTTCATTTGTTTCATTCTCGATAAGTTGATTTCCTGCCTGATTAATAGACTCAAGCTTTTTCAACTGTTGAGTTGTCAAATAATCCATCTAATTTACTTTTGGCCAAATACAATCCTTGAATACAGAACATTCTGATGTATTTATCATTTGTTTCGTTACCAATCTCGATAAATCGCTTTGTAAATAATTTGATGGTTGAAAAATCTTCTTGGTTTTTCAAGTAGGTGTTTACAGTATTTAATGAGCCATAATCTACATCACTACTTATCGACTTTAACATAAATTCTGCGGCACTTGCATCGCCATACTTCGAGTAGAAGTTTGCAGCTACTTGTACAATGTTCTCATCAGTACTGTTTTCAAAAGGCTTTACTTTTTTCAATGCCTCTTTCATATCATTACTTGAAATCCCTTCAATACATGCAGCGATAACATTATAGGAGCTATCGTTACACAAAGCATTTAATGTAGCATATGCTTTTCCATTTAAGGATAGTCTAGATAATTTTGAAATTGCATTTACCCTAACTGCGGAATTAATCTTTGTGTCGTTTGCAATTTTAATTAACTCCTCACCAATAGGTGTAGAGTCCGCAGTTGCTAATAAAGGATCAATGTTAGATAAAGCAAATGATCTGATTTTTTTGTTTTTATCATTGATTGCTTTGCGGAATACTGTTGCAATGTTTTCATTCCATGTTAGCGTATTCAAATGCTCAAGAGCTTCTTTTTTATCAAGGTAAAGAGGCGCGTTATTAAACAACGCAATCCATTCTTCTTCGGAATGCTCATCTGTTTTTGAGCAGGTTAACATTTTTTCCGAATCAAAATTTACAACTAATGGTTTTGATGGAAAACGGAAGCTAAATGTTTGTGTTTTTTCAGTAATAACAATTCGTTCTGTATTCTTTGTTCCAGCAACATAAAAGTCAACATTCACTGGAAGTTTGTACAATGGCGTAGTATTTAAATCTTGTAATTGCTCAACGGTAATCTGTTGAGTCATTGTTGTTGCATCCCAATTGTATTTAATAGATAGTGTTGGATGTCCTTGATTTAAAAACCACTGATTAAAAAACCAGTTAAGGTCTTCCCCAGTTACTTCTTCAAAAGCCAAACGTAAGTCGTGCACTTCAGCACTCTTGAACGAATTGTTTTTAAGATATAATTTTAATCCTGCGAAGAAAGCATCGTCACCTAAGTATTTTCTAAGCATGTGCAGAATGGTTCCTCCCTTTGCATACGAATGTCTATCGAACATATCTTCTCTGTTTTCATAATAAAAACGAATAAGATGTTCCTGTTTCATTTTCGATTCGTCAAGGTAGCTTTTCAAATCGCTTTCTAAACCGATGTCAGCGATATCGCGACCATACTTGTATTCATTCCATAGGTATTCTCCATATGTAGCAAACGATTCGTTTAATGGTAAATTCGACCACGACTCACACGTTGCTAAGTCGCCAAACCAATGATGAAATAATTCATGTGATACAATGTCTTCATTATTTCTATCAATCATCTCTCTCGCTGTTTGTTGAACAAATTCTCCATGAATTGTAGCAGATGTATTTTCCATTGCTCCACTTACGTAATCGCGCACAACTACCTGACTATATTTTGGCCACGCATAATCTACTCCCATTTTTTTCGAAAAGAACTCTATCATTTCAGGAGTGTTTCCAAAGATTGCTCTGGCATCTACTTCGTACTTTGGTTCAACATAATAACTTACTTCGCGATCTCTCCATTTATCTTTTACCACAGCAAATTCTCCAATGGCCATCATGAACAAATAAGGCGCATGCGGTAAATCCATTTTCCAACAGTCAGTACGCATATTATTAGCAAGAGGAATACTTTTTACTAATAAACCGTTTGAAAGTGTTTTAAAATTATTTGCGACAGTAATATTTAATTCTTGTGTTGATTTTTGATTAGGAACATCAATGGTTGGGAACCAAACTGAATTACTCTGCGTTTCTCCTTGTGTCCAAATTTGTTTTGGCTTATCTTTTTCTTTTCCATCAGCATTTATAAAGTATAAACCTTTGTCACTGCTAATTGCATCACTACCACCTACCTTTGATAATTCATCTGGCTTTGCAATATAATTTACATAGACAGTTATTTTATCTTCTCTTGTTAGCTCCTTTCCTAGTTTTATAGTGATAGTATCATTGCCATAACTATAGTTTAAATTTAATGTATCCTTATTATTGATGCTAGCAACACGCTTAATTTCCATGCCTCTTGCATCTAGGTAAATTGTAGCTGCAGGATAAAAGTGAGGCTTCATGGTTATAGTCGCTTCTCCCATCAAATAACGCTTCTCCCAATCAAAGCTTACATCTAGTTTGGTATGTATTAAGTCAAACGACTTAGTAACACTAGCGCGATAATCATTTGCAGGAACAGTAACGGTTACCTCATCTAACTCGTTTGTAACAGTTGTTTCAGCAGCTGGCTTTTGCGATTTACAAGCGATGATAAATAAAAGAGAAACGATGGCTAACTTTTTCATAAATATTTTTTTTCAAAAATAGATAATTATGACATGTGAAATTGTTAAGCATAAAAAAACGGATTGTTACATCCGTTAAACTTAAAAGCACATCAAACCTTTATCGTAATGTGAATCGAATTGGCAAGACATATTCCACATTAACTGCCTGTCCGTTCATCTTTCCTGGCGACCATGTAGGCATTTTTTGAATTACCCTGATAGCCTCTTCTTCACAACCAAAGCCAATCCCCCGTTTAATTGTTGGATTGGAGATATTTCCTTCTTTATCTACAACAAAAGAAATTAATACGGTGCCTTGAGCATCTGCGTCTTTTGCTCGCTTTGGGTATTTAAGATTATTTCCAAGAAACTTCATCATTTCGTTTTCTCCTCCTGGAAATGCAGGCATCACTTCTACCCAGCCATGAAAAACAAAATTGTTATTTGTGTTCGTGTTATTATTGTTTCCTGTTTCTCCGTTATTACCAGGACCTTTACTCGTTGTGTCAACATGGGTAGTTGTTAAACCTGTATTTACGTTTAGTAATTCACTTTGCGTACGAGTAGTATCTGTGGTAGTATGATTAACAACTATAGGAATAATGTCTCGCACAGTGCTGGCATCGGGTTGCTGCTGATTGTTTTCTGGTTGTTTGGGTTTTTCAGGTTGTACAGGTGTTTCTGGCGTTACCATTTCAACCACTATTTCTTTATCGCCTAATTGATGTTCTACAGGAGAAGTAAAAAAGTAGTTTTTGATGATCGGTATAACAGATAATGTTACAATTGAGAGCATTGTAATAATAAATGCACGCACAATTGTTTGGTCATAGTCTCTACGCAATACATATGCACCATAATTTTGATTTCGATCGGCGAATACCGTTGATAGTCTTGCATCTGAGCTAGGACTTTCCCAATTGTTTTTAAATAGATTCATAATTAGTTGTTGTTGGTTACTATTTAAACGCAGTCTGTTTTATGATTATTCTTAAAGCATTTCAGGTAAAGTCATAAATATGTCATAACTATCTACGATAATTTTGGAAAGCATTTTAATGTTTTCGTATTTTTGAAAACTAAACCACAAAAACTATGGACTTCATTATTAAACTTCATTCATTCTTACGTTGGGCATTATTGCTTTTAATGGTTGTATCAATTGTAAAGGCAGCAATGAGTTTGTCGGGAAAAAATCCGTATACGCCTAATGATAGAAAGCGTACATTGTTTACGATGATTGCAGCACATCTACAATTAGTAATAGGAATTGTTTTATACATGACAAGTGGAGTTGTACAAGCTGGACGTAGTAATATGGCTGCTGCAATGAAAGATGCAGCTCTTCGCTTTTGGACAGTTGAACATATTACAATGATGATTATGGCCATTGTTTTTATTACAATCGGAAATATTCGTTCTAAGAAGATGGATACAGATGCGGGTAAGTACAAGCAAATTTTAATTTGGTTCGGTTTAGCATTATTAGTAATAGTTGCAGCAATGCCTTGGCCTTTTCGCGCAGATGGTATTGGACGTGGTTGGTTTTAATATTTGAGGAGAAAATAAGAATTGATATCTACAGCACCGATTACCGAACGTGTAATACTCGTTGGCTTAATAACCCGATTTCAAGATGCCGAAAAGGTAAATGAATACCTTGATGAGCTCGCTTTTCTTTCTGAAACGGCCGGCGCTGCTACGGTAAAGCGATTTATTCAAAGATTAGATTCTCCCGACACCAGAACATTTGTTGGAAAGGGAAAACTAGAAGAGATCATCGCTTTTATCAAAGCGAATGATATTCAAATAGCCATATTTGATGATGAGCTCACTCCATCACAGCTTAAGAATATTGAAAGAGTTATTGGTTGTAGAGTCCTTGATCGTACAACATTAATCCTCGACATATTTGCGAAGCGAGCACGAACAGCCCAGGCAAAAACACAAGTAGAATTAGCACAGTATAAGTATTTGCTTCCTCGATTAACTCGTATGTGGACCCATCTCGAGAAGCAGCGTGGAGGTATTGGGATGCGTGGTCCTGGAGAAACAGAAATTGAAACGGATCGTCCTGGAGAAACAGAAATTGAAACGGATCGAAGGGTAATTAGAGATAAGTTAAGTAAACTACGGGAACGCCTAGCCGATATTGATAAACAGAATTCTACTCAGCGAAAAAGAAGGGGAGAGATTGTGCGTGTTGCCTTGGTGGGTTATACCAATGTTGGAAAAAGTACTATCATGAATGTGCTTAGCAAGAGCGATGTGTTTGCTGAGAATAAATTATTCGCAACACTTGATACAACTGTTCGAAAAGTAGTTTTAGATACTGTTCCATTTTTATTATCAGATACTGTTGGATTCATACGTAAGTTGCCACATGATTTAGTTGAGTCATTTAAGTCGACGTTGGATGAAGTACGAGAGGCAGACATACTTATTCATGTGGTAGATATTTCTCATAATAATTTCGAAGAGCATATTCGTGTAGTAAACGAAACGCTGGCTGATATTGGCGCTATTGATAAACCAATATTAATGGTGTTTAATAAAATTGATGCTTATCGTTTTGTGCCTAAGGAAGAAGATGATTTAACTCCT
>JBDKGQ010000114.1:0-4601 GCA_039798145.1 Bacteroidota bacterium | reverse complement strand
CTACACTTTCAAATCCTCAACATACTTATACAGATTCAGGAACGTATGTGGTTACTTTAACTACATGGGGAGTAAATGGTGGATGCGAAAGAACTATTTCAAATTTTCAAACATTCCATATTGATAAATCAGATCCAGGATTTACCTATACAGTTAGTCCTTGTCCGCCTTACGTTGTGCAATTCACCGATACCAGTCATAATGCGGTTGCATGGAATTGGTCATTTAGTGATGGTGGTCACTCAACCGATCAGCACGCTGTGCATACATTCCCAGGGTTAGGTTATTTCAATGTAAGTTTGACTACAACTACCGCTAATGGATGTCCGACAAATGTATCAATAAGCAATGGTGTTCATATTACAGGTTTAGGTGCTAATCCTACAATGAATTGTGCAGATACAGTTGCTCCGTTTAATGTGGCCTTTCAAGCTAATTCAAGTAATGCAACATGGTGGCTATGGGATTTTGGTGATGGTACTACTTCGAATCTTCAAAACCCAACGCATTTATACACTTCAAATGGTCCGTTTTCATTAACACTAACTGTGGGTAATGATAGTTGTACATATACATTGGATTTTCCAAATACAACTTTAGGTCATGGTTCTGGTAATGGAGGTTCATTAGGTGGTGGTGGAGTAGTGGTTGTTCCTAAAGAAGTGCATTGCGCTCCTTTTGATGTTCAATTCTATTCTCCTTTAAGTACGGGGTTAAGTTGGTTATGGAATTTTGGTGATGGACATACATCAAGTGATCCTAATCCTTCACATACGTATACTGATAGTGGGGCCTTTATTCCGAGTGTGATTATTACAGGGTTAAATGGGGTAAACGATACCATGTTTTATCCGTTGCCGTATTATGTTGTTAAGCCAGTAACTGATTTTACAATAAACACAACTAATTTATGTAATGGTGTTATTGTAACAGCTTCAACAATTCAAGCAGCTAATTCATACCATTTGAATTTTGGAAATGGAATTACATTCAATACATCATCTGCAACATATAATTATCCTTTAGCTACAGCATCGTATCTTATAAGTTTAAATATTACAGATACTAATCAGTGTAATTCTTATGTGGCGAAATCATTCCAGGTAAGCGCTACTTCTCCAATTACGTCTAACGTGCGACGTACTTGCGCGAATACAGATATTGAGTTTAATGCTGGCGCTGTGAATTACCAAAATTATTTATGGAATTTCGGTGATGGTAACTCATCTACTATAAAAAATCCTATTCATGCATATAATGATGCAGGTAGTTATCAGGTAATGCTGATTGTTACTGACGTGAATGGGTGCGTTGATACATTTAATTTAGCATATCAAATCGAGATCTTTAAACCTGAAGCAAATTTCAGCTTTACAAAGTATTCTAATTGTAATTTTATAAGCGTTTATTTAGCGGACAGCAGTACAGGTAATACATCTTGGAAATGGGTGTTTGGGGACGGTTCTACTTCTACAGGTGTAACAACTTTCAAAGCGTTTTATAATCCAGGATACTATGATATTTCATTAATTGCATACGAGAATATCTGTTCTGATACAATGGTTATTCCTCATGCAATTTATGTTAGTCGACCAGCCGCTAATTTTACTTACTCGCAATCAACAGTGTGTTTACCAGTTACGGCAACGTTTCAGGACTTAAGTGTTGATGCTGCTAAATGGTATTGGGACTTTGGTGATGGAGCAACAGATACCGTTCAGAATCCTGTCCATGTATTTACAACGAAGCCCGTTAATCCAATTACATTAATCATTAAAGATGTAAATGGATGTCAGAAAGATTCGACAAAAAATAATATTGAATTGACGAATGCAGAGTTTGGTTTTACGTCAAGTGGAAATTGTAATCCTGTTACAGTCACATTCGCAGATTCTTCGTTAAATCCGATTTCATGGTTGTGGAATTTTGGCGATGGAACTTCATCAACAGATCCAAATCCTACGCATACTTATTCAACTAATGGTAGTTACGATGTTGAATTAACGGTAGAAGCTGCTGAGGGATGTTTCAGTACGGTTCATATGGATTCATTAATTGTTGTAGGGCAGACCACTGCTAATTTTACAGCCGATACGACTAATGGTTGTTTACCTTTATTAGTAGAGTTTACCGATTTGTCATCTAATGTAATTGGATGGGAATGGGATTTTGGTGATGGCAGTACATCTTCAAATCAAAATCCAAATCACGTATATACTAGTCCGGGTAAGTATACTATTCGATTAATAACAGAGAATATTTTTGGTTGCACAGATACTATAATCAAATCAGAAATGATTAATGTGCGAGGAGCAGTTCCGAATTTCAGTGTAAGCAGTACTAACGGTTGCGCACCTGCGATAATTACATTTACTAATTTAACTTCTGGAGCCATTAATTACTATTGGAGTTTTGGTGATGGATCAACAGATTCAACTGCAAATGCAACGCATAGTTATACCAATCAAGGAAATTTTACCGCATCGCTTTATGCGTTTGATTCTACTGGATGTTCAACAATATTCTCTTATCCAAATCCGATTGTAATTGGTGAGAGTCCTGTTTTAGATTATACATTATCTGGCACATCAGGATGTTCTCCTTTCACAATTTCAATATCTGATTATAATACAATTGCCGATAGTTTAGTTTGGGATATGGGCGATGGTTCTATTGTTACTGGTTCGCATCCATTTTATACCTATCAAAATGCTGGTAATTATGTAATCAAACTTATCGCCTATAATAATGGTGGTTGCGCCGATTCACTTGTATATCCAGATACTATTACTGTTTATCAATCTCCATCAGCATCATTTACATCGAACGTTCAAATTGGATGTAATCCATTGCCAGTACAATTTAACAATACTTCTTCAAATTTATCTAACGCTACTTACGTTTGGAACTTTGGTAATCAAGATTCCTCAACTCAAAATAATCCATACTATACATATGTAAATAGCGGCAACTTTACTCCTTATTTAATCGTGACAAACGAAGGTGGATGTAAAGATACCGTGTACATGTCTAGTCCGATTGTCGTATATGACCAAACGCCTCCATTGCCAACATCCATTAGTTATGTAACGGTATTGGATAATTCAAGTGTTAAAATTACATGGCCGGTTAGTAATGAGCCCGATATTACTAAATACATCATCTATCGATTGAATTTGGTTTCTGGTGATTATGATTCTATCGCTTCAGTACCACAACAAGCAAATGCATTTATTGATTATGTGGATGCAGGATTGAATACATTACATAATGCATATACTTATAAAGTGCAGGCATACGACTATTGTGGAGGATTTCAGTCGTTGGAAAATTTAATTGCTCATAAAACAATTGAGGTTAGTGTAGTTGGCGGATTTATGAAAAATGATGTTAGCTGGAATCATTATGCTGGTTGTGATTTCTCACGCTATGAAATTTATAGAAAAGATAATGCTAATTCGTCATTTGTCTATCTTACATCTATATCAAAGTCAATTAATAATTTCTTAGATACAACTGCGTATTGCGCAGGTGAATATGCTTATCAAATTAAAGCGGTATCAATTTGTAATGACACTCGATTTGATTCATGGAGCGATACAACTATGACTATTACAACAAGTGATTTAGATCAGCAGTTTGTTGATATTACTCGAACAACGGTTGTTAATGATAGTTATACACTAACGGAGTGGACTCCGCCATCTTATCGTTCGGATTTAATCACTAGTTATAATATTTATAGATCTACTGATCTGGTTAATTATAACTTGGTTGCAACCTTGCCTTCACAAGCATTGTCTTACGATGATAACAATGTTAATGTAGATGCGCAAAATTACTATTACAAAGTGGAAGTGGTGAATACTTGTAATATGGCAACTGTACAAGGGCGTTTAGGATCTTCTATTTTATTGGATGTATATGAAAGTGAAATTTCTAATATCCTTAAATGGACGAAATACACGGACTGGGATTCAGGTGTAGAAAAATATGTAATTGAGAAATTAAATAATAATGGTGACTGGGAACAAATAAAAGTTGTTACAGGCGTTATTACCGAATGGGAAGAGGAGTAGTGCCTTTGTCTTTTGCTTTTCTAATAGCCACATTTAGCTCATATCCTATCAGCATCACAAGTGAGTTGATGTAAAGCCAAATCAATATGATGATTAAGGTTCCGATTGAACCATACACCTTATTGTATCTCCCAAAGTTGGTAACAAAATAATTAAATCCTAATGAGGTTGCAATCAATAGAAAGGTCGCTAGTGAGGACCCTGCAGTCACAAACTTCATTTTTTCTCTTTTTGATGGTCCGAAAAAATAAAGAATTGAAATAGCAGTAAAACATAATGTGACCAATATGACCCACTTTCCAACTTGAAGTAATAATAGATGGAAAATGTTTTCTAATAATAACTCCTTGCTGGTAATGTAGTAGTAAATTAATTCGCTAATAATAATTAGAAGGATTGCAACGATAACTAATGTAGCAAGCAATAAAGTTATTCCAATAGATAAAAATCGTTGCTTCCATACAGGTCGATTATCTTTTCCATGGGAGCTCCTATTAAACCAGCGCATGAGTGCCATGATAC
>JBDKGQ010000113.1:0-4643 GCA_039798145.1 Bacteroidota bacterium | reverse complement strand
GCTGGTTGATCATCAACAAAAACAAGATAATGTGTTGCTATGTACTCATGCTCATCATATTCCTCATCTCTATCTACATTTTGTTCTTCTACAAACACCTTTTGACGAATAGCAAAAGCAATATCAGCGTGCGATTTATCATTAATATCGAAAGAGATTATTTTCATTTGGAATAATTTTCACAAATGTAAACAACCTGCGGCAAATCACTTAATTAAAACCCATTGTTTTGTCAAATAGGTTTGATTATCATCAGCAACATTTACGATGTAAGTTCCAGCATTTAATTCGCTTGCGTTTATAACTAAGTACCCATTGTTTAGACTCAAATTATCCTGATACACTACTTGACCTGTAATAGTAGTAATTCTTATATCAACTTGAGAGATTTCACTATTGTCTAATTGAATTTGTAAATTGTTATTATAAGATGGATTAGGATGCAATGATGCGTTTACTTCATTAGTCCAGCGAATAGATTTGGTATCAGAAATAATAACATCTCCATCACGAGTGAATGCCTTAACATAGTAATAGTTAAATCCATCAATTGGTTGATTATCGTAAGTATTAAACATGCCCATACTTACATTATCAAGTTGCTGAATCAAATTAAAGTTTAAAGCATCTTCACTCCTATAAACTTCATATTTAACGATATTAGAATAATCGATTAATGTCCATCCTAATTCAACTGCACTTTTCGATTTGGTAAGACTTAAATCGACTGCTTGTACTGGTAAAGGATTTCTACCATCACGCGCATTTGCCAATGCAAATACAGTGTTAAATCCAGTAAACCCATTACTAGTAATCGTACCACTTCCATTACCTGTACCAACACCGCCTAAGTCGATCCATCCGTTGCTTCCATTATCACGAGCAACTCTTAATGAAGCGAAATCAGTAACAAAATCATCTGTTCCATAACTTAATGTAATTGCTGCTGACTGTAAATTTGGAACATTCGTTCTATTGATAGAAAAATAACGAACGTCTGACACCAATGCTAAAGAAGGAGGCATCATATACGCTAACAATACTGCTGAATACGGCTGTACTTCCGATAAGTAAGTTACAGGAATCATATTCGTGTGATGAACATTTAAATTCATCGGGCGGTAGGCACCATTCTTTCCAATAGGAATATTGATTGACTTAGCAGCTGTGGTAGCAACGATATGTGCGATGGGTCCTTCAATATAAGAAGACGCCGACCCTAATGAATTAGTTGAAGTTGGAAGACAAGTAATATAATTTGAAGGATTCGAATAGATAATACCATTAAACAGCTCCAATGCATTACTCACGCTCATGGATTTACCCAAACTCACTCCGAAAGGATTATTGATTTTAAAATTATAGAAAGTTGTTAATGTATTTCCAGCTATCCATTGCCCTTCATTCGCTTCCATAATCACAGTACTATTTTGTTCACTAAACATACCATCATTATAAAACGCATGCATACCATCATAATTTCCTACTAACGTCATCGCTTTTGCAAAACCTGTTGATCCTGCAATTGGCTTTACATCAAAAGTTTTTCCCTGATCAATAAACAAGCTGATTAGTTTAAAATCAGATGTAGAATTTTTTGAGGTAAATAAAGTAACGGCGCGAGATGCCTGACCTGTAATTTTAAAGTTAGGCATTACAACATTAGCATAAGGAGTAAAGTTAAAAATTGCATTTGCAGGAGTCGAATTATCACCAAACTGAATAGTCCCACCTGATACATTTACAGAACCACCTGCTCCGTTTATATCGAAGTCTGAAACTGCAGCTCCTGTTGTATTTGGTTTTGATAGAACTATTGTTCCATTCGACATGGTAAAATCACTTTGTGCTGAATTATTAATCTGGAAAAGTGAATTTGCTGTTCCTGTTGATCCAGAATTTAAATTTATTGTTCCGTTAGAAATAACTACACGTGCAGCATCTGTTGTATATCCAAATCGATTACAAAACCCACCGTAAATATTTACAATTCCTGCAGATAAATTCAGTTCAGGAATATTTGTCCCTAAACGATTGTAACGAACACCTCCAGTTCCTAAAGCATCACCAATGTTTACGATACCACCGTTTACTTGTAACTTACCTTGTAAATAAAGTGAAGCTGAATTCGGACTAAAATTCATAGTCCCTTTTGGAACTTGTACGATTACATCAGGACCAATAGTAAAGTTACCTGATGAAGGATTCACCGCATAAACGGAAGAATTATCATGAATAAAAGTTCCATAATTTAAAACAAGATTTCTTGTACCGGACTCAAAAGTTGCAGTAGATGCTTTAAGAAAATTATTTATTGAAGTCGATTTATCTAGCGTTACGATATTCAAATCGAAAACACCCACACCTGAAACAGTAGAGCTTGTACTACCATAGAAAGTTGAATTCACGATAGCACTTGGACTTACAAAAAAATCGATGGCTCCACTATTCGCAATACTACCTGTAGTCATAAATTGATGAGTACGGGCCAATACTGAATTGTAAGAAAGTTGTGCACCTGCAAAGATTCTGGTATTTCCTGCCACATTAAGTGTGAAATTTCCGGCAGGTGAAAATAAGAGCGATCCTGAAAGCCCCTGGCCAATCGATAATCCTGAACAACTAACATTATTATTGATGTAAACAGTAAACCCATTTCCAACCATCACAAAATCGCCAATCTTCGGATAAGTTCCAGTATTAGTAGTACTGGTGTAATTTACCGTCGACCAGGTATTACTACTCGTCCATAAACCTCCATTGAGGCGGGAATAGTAAGTAACCCCAAATGAGTTCAACGATAACAGTGTGAAAACACAGAGTGCTATTAGTAATTTTCGATGGATTAAACGTGATTCCATAATCATTCAATTTGACATTAAGTTGGTATATCAAATTTCGATTATGTGAAAGGTCAGAAAATGCCGATGCTTTTAAAATATTACAGATGTAAGAAAAGTGAAAAAACAGATCATTTTTCAATTTGAAGATTTTACCCAAACCCTAAAACTCAGGAGGCGGATTTGAAGATTTGAGGATTTGAAAATTTGAAGATGCTACAGTCAAAAATTATCCGAAGTTATCTGTTTCTTAAAATCGTAGTAATAACTATAAAGTTGACAGGCGATCGAGGGTAAGTTGAATCAGGGAATGCATCGTCTCTTCGTATTTTTTACTGAATTCCTGCGTGATACGATTAGCTACAATTACGTTTACTGCACTGCAATGATGTCCTAATAATTTGGCCAACCCAAACATTGCTCCTGTTTCCATCTCAAAATTGGTTACTTTATGTCCTTGATAATCGAAGGATGTCAACTTCTCGATTAAATCATGACGACTAGGCTTCAGACGTAACTGGCGCACCTGAGGAGCATAAAATCCGGAGCAAGAAGCTGTGATACCGGTATGCATTCCTGGTGATAATAAGTCGAACATCATGTCCGAAGATTTAGCTAAATAGGATTCAGGAAAAATGCCTTTATTTGGCAAATGTGTTCTAAAAGCATCTATTATTTCTTTTTCTAACCCTTCATTCTGGAGTTCATAAAAGTTTAAAAGTCCATCAAGGCCTAATCCGTAAGAAGAACAAACGAACGAATCCACAGGAATATCCGCCTGCAGCGAACCTGAGGTCCCAATCCTAACGAGCTTTAATGGCGTCAATTGCGACTTAATCTCACGAGTATGAAGGTCGATATTTACAAGTGCATCGAGTTCATTGTAAACAATATCAATATTATCGGTTCCAATACCCGTAGAAAGGACAGAAATACGGCGACCTTTATAAGTTCCAGTATGGGTTACAAACTCTCTTTTTTGCTTTTTCACCTCGACAGTATCGAAATAATCACTCACTATCGAAACGCGATCCGGATCACCAACATTTATCACAATATCACTTATATCCTCGGGTAAAAGGTTCAAATGATAAACACTTCCATCTTTATTTAAAATTAATTCCGATTCTGCGATTTTAGACATATTTTTATTGTATAATTTTGTAGTCGAACAAATATAAATAACATACAGCTATGTGCGCCTATCAAAATCACATTATTATTCCGGTAGATTTCAGTGAACAATCTATGATTGCTTTGAATCAAACATTTAACCTTGCCCGTTTGACGAAATCGGATATTACCCTTTTACATGTAATTGATGATGACGTTTTTTCATCCATGTTGAACGTTTTTTCTCACAACGATTTTAAAGAAGAAGTTTATCGTGAAGGTCTTCAATCGAAGTTGAATAAAATTGCCAACGATACTATGGCAAAAACAGGATTAGAAGTTAAAACAAGAATTGAGAAAGGGAAAATTTACGATTGCGTAAATGAAGTGGCAACTGAAATAAATGCTGCCTTCATCGTGATGGGTACTAACGGTGCTTCATCAATTGCAAAGCGTTTCATTGGATCGAATGCAGTAAAGGTTATCGGAGCTGCACCTTGTCCTGTAATTACTATCAAAGGTAAAGAGCACAATGCAGGATGTAAAACAATCGTATTACCTCTTGATTTATCGAAGGAAACAAAAGAGAAAGTGGGTAAGTGTATTGAGATTGCTAAATTCTTTAATTCATTCGTGAAGGTAATGACGGTTGAATCATCAAGCGATGATTTCTTGAATAAGAAGTTAGAA
>JBDKGQ010000112.1:0-5483 GCA_039798145.1 Bacteroidota bacterium | reverse complement strand
TTTAACTTCTCTATCATGATTCCTTCGGCAAGGGGAGAGCGACAAATATTGCCAAGGCATACCATTAAAATTTTCATGGCGTGAAATTATAAAAAAAATGTCCCACTGAATTAGTGAGACATTTTAAGATTTTTAGATTGATATTATCTTGATAAGTTGATTCGCTTTTGTAAGTCTACTACTTGCGCTTTAAACTTCTTATCAGTGTCCATCAGGTTGTTAACCGTTCTGCAAGCATGTAAAACTGTTGCATGATCTTTTCCACCACAATGCATTCCGATGTTTGATAAAGACGATTTTGTAAATTGCTTACTGAAGTACATTGCTAACTGACGAGCTTGCACAACTTCACGCTTACGTGTCTTCGATTTTAAAACTTCTAATGGTAATTCGAAGAAGTCGCAAACAATTTTCTGAATATAGTCGATTGAAATTTCATGAACTGTATTCTTCACAAACTTGTCAATCATTTGTTTAGCCAACTCTAAAGTAATCGGCTTTTTATTCAATGATGACTGAGCCATGATAGAGATAAGCGCTCCTTCTAATTCACGAATATTATTTGTGATGCTTAATGCGATGTATTCAGTAATCTCGTTAGGTAACTCAATTCCATCTACATACATCTTCTTGCGTAAAATAGCAATTCTTGTTTCTAAATCTGGAACTTGTAAATCAGCAGATAATCCCCACTTGAAGCGAGATAATAATCGCTGTTCCATTCCTTGTAAATCAACCGGTGGTTTATCACAAGTTAAAATAATTTGCTTGTTGTTTTGATGTAAGTGATTAAAGATGTGAAAGAATAAAGTCGTTTGATGAATTATTTCTTACTGAATCAACAAACTGATGCATGAACTTCTCACTCTGAACGTAAAGCACCGTTTTGTTAGGGAAATTATTTTTGATTTCAATACCGATTGCATTGGCAAGGTGAGTTTTACCTAAACCATTGCCTCCGTAGATTAGTAACGGATTGAATGAAGTGCCACCTGGCTTTTGAGCAACTGCAAATCCAGCAGAGCGAGCTAAACGGTTGCAATCACCTTCAATTAAATTATCAAATGAAAAATTAGAATTTAACTGAGAGTCAACATCAATTTTCTTTAAACCTGGAATGATGAATGGGTTGCGAATACCACCGCTGATTTGTTGCGGCATTGGTACAGCAGGATTTTTTAATCCATTGTTACTCTTTGCTGGAAACTTAACTGTATAAGGTTTTGTTCCTGCAGTACTGTTTTCCATTAGGATAGAATACTCTAATCTTCCTTCAGCTCCTAATTCACGTTTTATGATTTTGCGTAATAAGCCAATGTAGTGTTCTTCTAACCACTCGTAAACAAATTGACTCGGTACTTCAATAGTTAAGGTTTGTTGATCAAGTTTAACAGGTTTGATTGGTTCGAACCATGTTTTGAAATTTTGTGGATTAACGTTGTCCCTGATTAATTTCAAGCAATTCTCCCATACATGTTCACATGTTTTCTCTTTCATTGTGTTTTCTTTCTCCTTTTGCATACCCTACGGCTTGATGTATATTACTGTTAAAAAATATTTTGATTTGAGGATTTTTTGATTGTGTTGCAAATATTGTTTAAAAAAATGTAAAAAAAAATTTTTTTCGTGTTGATTTTTAAGAAATTTTTACAGTACTATTTTTGTTCGAAATTTTTCCACTTTTCTTTTCAATTAAAAAATCAATTCTTCCGAGACGAATTCCGCCAAATCCTGTCTGTGCAACTAAAACTTTTTTACCACTTAGATTTTTGAACGCTACTGGTTCATCTAAAAATGTATGGGTGTGTCCACCTAATATCAAATCGATGTGGTCTGACTGCTCTGCTAATACTGCATCTGAAACTTTTTTACTTCCATCATAACGATATCCTAAATGCGAAAGACAAATTACGATATTACATTTTTCGTTTTCTTTTAAATTTTTAGCCATCAAGTTGGCAGTGTCAAGCGGATTTTTATAAATAGTTTTTCCGTAACACTTTTCATCAACCAATCCTTCTAATTCTATTCCTAATCCGAAAATTCCAATTCGAATATTTTCTTTTTGAATTATTTTATACGATTGCGTTTTTCCAGCAAGTATGGTGTTGTTGAAATCGTAATTGCTGCAAAGAAATGGAAATGTTGCATGAGGTAGTTGCTTTGCAAATCCATCAATGCCTGCATCGAAATCATGATTGCCCATAGTGGCAGCGTCGTATTTCATTGCGCTCATTAACTTAATTTCTAATTCGCCACCGTAGTAATTGAAATAGGGTGTGCCTTGGAAAATATCACCACTATCCAATAGTATTACATTTTTTTCTTCCGAACGGATTTTATTAATCAGCTTCATTCTTTTTGCTACACCACCCATGCCTCCGAACTTCGGATCACTAATAGGAAATGGGTCAATGCGACTATGCGTATCATTCGTGTGCAGGATAGTTATCTTAGTAAGGCCTGCATCAGCAAGTAAGTCTGACGGAATAGAAGATAGTGCTAAAGCGCCACCTGCTAATCCCATCAACTTAATAAAATCTTTTCTATTGTATTTCTGAAACTCTTCCATCTAAAACAACTTTTAATTTTTTACCCTGATCATTCAGGCCTCTCATTTCTCTGATGTAACTATCACGTACTTTTAATTCTATATCGGTTTTGCTTTTTACATCTCTTAAAAACATCATTCCATCTCCGCCATTCGATAAGTAATCATTGGTCGCTACTCTATATGTTTTTGTCGAATCGTAAGGCATTCCATTAATTAAAATATCCTGATAACCTGTCTTACTAATTTTGATTTTCATTCCTGCAATCGGAATTCCTTTACGTTGAACCATGTATTGAAACAATGTTTTTAATTGTTCATGATTCATATCTAAAATCAAAATGGTGTTTTCAAATGGCATTAATTCAAATACTCTTCCTAATGTGACTTCTCCTGTTGGTAACGACATTCTTAATCCACCGCTATTGCCAAATGCAAAATCAGCATGTTTTATTTTTAATGAATCGCATTTAAGATTTGTTTGATTGAGTAATGCGTCGGTTGTGAAATTTCCAATTAAACTTTCTGGAGATCCTTTGCCAATATTTTGTTCGGAGTACACTAATATCTCCGACATGATTTTATCTAACGTGTCGCGATATGGCTTAATGTAATTATAGGCTGAAGAATCAACACTTGAAATGGTTGAGTCTTTAATAGGATATTGTTTTGTTGTAATATCGCTAACACTGTAATAAGACCCGCAGGAACTTAGAATAAATAGGATTATCCCAGAAATTCCGAGTGTAAATCGTTTGTAAAATAAAGTATTCATTATACTGCAATGATAACGATTCTGCTCGTCATTTAAAATGTTTTTCGACACAAATTCTTTAATAAATTATTCGCATATTCGCAGTAATTTATGTACAAGCATACCACCCAAATACGCGTTCGTTATTCTGAAACTGACCGAATGAATTATGTCTATTACGGAAATTATGCGCAGTATTTTGAAGTGGCCAGGGTAGAAGCCTTGCGCAATTTAGGAATCAGTTACAAGGAATTAGAAGAGAAGGAAGGCGTGATGCTTCCTGTTTTAGATTATCAGATTAAATTTTTCAAGCCTGGTTTTTATGATGAGTTGCTCACTATCAATACATCAATTATTAAAATGCCTGAAGCTCGAATTGCTTTTGAATATGAAGTGTATAATGAGAAAAATGAATTAATCAATAAAGCTTCTACAACTTTAGTTTTTGTGAACAAGTCCACAGGAAAACCAATGGCGGCTCCAGATAGTTTTCTAAAGTTATTACAACCTTATTTTTAGTATTTGCCTTCGGGAATTAATCGCTGTAGCTCTGTTAAGAAAAATGCTCTTGAAATAAAGGATGCTCCTAAACTTCCAAGGTATTCTGTTTCCATTTGGCAATCGATGAGTTCTATTCCTTCGCTTTGCAATTGCTGAACATATTGGATGAATGCAAATTTGCTCGCATTCGATTGTTTACTAAACATACTCTCGCCAAAAAATACATTGCCCATTTTGATTCCGTAAAGTCCACCAACTAATTGACCATCTTGCCATGCTTCTGCACAATGAGCAATTCCCATTTCGTGTAGCTGCGTGTACGACTTAACAATATCATTCGTGATCCATGTTCCTGCTTGTCCATCGCGACGAATGGTTTTACAATTCATAATCACTTCGTGAAAGCTTGTATTAATCTTCAATTCAAATTTTTTCTGATTGATAATCGGTCGCATACTTTTACTGACCTTCAAATTTTCTGGCTTCAATACAAATCGTGGATCTAGACTATACCAATGTGGAATTTTACCACTGAACCACGGAAATATCCCACTCTTGTAAGCGAGAATTAATCGTTCCGGACTTAAGTCGCCACCAACAGCAACAAGTCCTTCTGAATCAGCTTGTGAGATTGGAGGAAACCAAAGTTCATCGGTTAGGCGGGGGATAGGTCGGAAATGCATAGGTCGTTTTTTTATTCAACGAATAACCACGTACTTTTATTATTAGTTGTTGTAATAAGTAAAATTGATCGATAAATTAATAAATCAATTTCCAACTTGCATTAGCTGCTAATGTCGGATGATTTTTTAGTTTGTTTAACAACTGATTGGTTTTACTTTTTCGCAATTCAAATTGAATAATACATGGCGTTTCATACGTCTGTTCGGTAATGATGGCGCCTTCAGATTTTATAATCGAATGTACATCATTGATGCTTTCAAAATCGAATGTGATTTCAAATTTGTCATTGATGGTATGTTCGATAATTTTTGCTTTACTTAAAGCTTCTGCTGCTGCAGTTCTATAGGCGTTTATTAACCCGGGAACACCTAATAAACTTCCTCCAAAGTAACGAACCACTACTATTAATACATTGGTTAATTGTTGTGATTGTATTGCTGCTAAAATTGGTTTTCCTGCGCTTCCCGAAGGTTCTCTATCATCAGAGGCACGATAAACTGTTGGGTCAGGACTTAATCTAAAAGCATAGCAATGATGATTGGCTTGAGGATGTTCTTTCTTTAGTTGTTGGATAATTTCTTTTACTTCTGATTCTGATTTTATCGGATACGCAAATGCTAAAAATTTGCTTCCTCTATCACGAAAGTCGCCTGTAGAAATTTCTTTGATGGATAAATATGTATCGTCAAACAACATTTTATAAAGTCAGAATAATAATTGCTCCAACAGCGAGTAATAGTCCGATAAGATTTTTTTTATGCGGCTTTTCCTTAAAAATTAGCAAACCTAAAATTGCAGAGAATAATACTACCAATACATTGCTGATTGAAAAGATCAACATACTTTCTGCACTATCATCAGATAATGCTTTTACAAGAAATACCAAGGAGTAGAAGTTAGCAATACCCAAAATAAATCCTGCAATAATACTCTTTAGTTTTATTTTTATTCTACTTCGGAAATACATTGTTGTGGTGAGTATGATTCCGAAAA
>JBDKGQ010000111.1:0-4686 GCA_039798145.1 Bacteroidota bacterium | reverse complement strand
ATGAAACAAGACTGGATAAAACAACACCATCAATAAGAAAACAACTCCACTAACGCCAAAGGCTATACCCAATGTGATGTATTGGTTATGCGTACGCAATCGCCATTTTTCTTCGAGCTTCGATTTATCTTTTTCATACTGCTCTTTGAAAGCACTATTTACATCGCCTGTACCAACACCAGTCAACCAGTTGTTTTTAAAAATCTCTAAGCCAGTCGACCAATATGCGAGTCGCTGAGTGAAGGATTGCCCAGATACATCACCGTTATAATAATACTGACGATATTCCCAAGCAAGATTTTTAATGCGCATGTCTATACCTTTACGATGCATTTGCTCTACATTGGAACAACCATTTTTAATTGCCTCAATTTCGTTTTGTGATAAACTCATTACAGCTTCACGATCTTTTTTAAAGCCTTTTGATGAAAGAAATCTAATAACGGAGTAATAATACCAATAACCAAATGGGTTGTTATCGTACACTGAAAAACCAGTTCGCTCTTTCCAGGTTTCGTCCAGTTCTTTATCACAGATGTTAATCCAAACAGGATGTCCATTTTCTAAGTCTTGTCGCTCAGGCAATGAATAATAGGTGTTTCCTCTCGGTGTATATTTTAACAACTGTGATTCATTTACCTGAATGGGTATAATCGAATCGATAAAAATTAATTTGTATAAATAACCACTTACAAAAATTGAAGTAATAATTCCTGCGCCACTTAAACTTCTGACAATAACATTTATATTTTTATTGAAAAGTGTAATAAGCATCACAATTAAAACAAATGCTGATATAATAATGATAGCAGTTAGCGATTGCAGTAAAATCAGAAACGCGATGAACCAACCTATAAAAAGCAAGTTCATCCAACGACGATTGTTTTTAAAATCATCCAATGATATAACCATCGCAACGCAAACAAGTAATGCTAAACGGATGTGAGATATAAACGGACTAATATCTCTGATGTCATGAACTTCAATAGAACTTAATCCGAGATAAATGCCAAGACTTATAAGTGTAGATATTAAGACCGATACTGTGAAAAAATGAAATAAATAATTTCTTGTTATGATCTTCAATGACGGCATTGATAAAATCAAAACAGGCATCAATAACAGCGGTAATTTTATTCTGATATCATTAAAGGCATACTGAAAATCATTAGTATGAATTAATCCTATAAGATGAATCCCAAACAGCGCAATCAACAATAGAACAACCGATTTATTCGATTTTAGTCGTTGCCATTTATCTTTGAAGTCGCCACTTAACAACCATCCACCTAAAATAAAAAATTGTCCTAGGCTCATTCCAAATTTCGACAAGGCCATGGAGCAGGCAACCATAAATAGTCCTGCTAAATACGCTTTGTTACCTAACGAAATGATTTTATTATTCAAGAGAAATTACTCTTTATAAGTTCTATTAAAAACGGCGGAATAGATGCTCGGTGTTGTAAGTGCTTTGATGGCGATTTTAATTTCAGGGTCACTAGAGAAACTGTTTTCAGTTCTTCCATTCTGATAATAGTAACGTGAAACAATTTCATTTTCGAGCAACCATTTTATTTCTTGCTCATGTAATTTTAAGTCGGATGCTTTATCGCTTTTAATTTTTGCCTTCACTGCATTGTATTCTTCTTGAATACTTCCGAAGTAATTCTCTTTTTCTGCTTTTACTTTTAATGCCTCAAGCTTTTCTTCACTCTCAGTTACATAATCGTATTCTTTGTTTGTAAGCCACGAAATAAATTCAGTATACTCATTATCACTCAAATGAAAAGTTTTAGCATCAGCAATTGAAGGATGCTTAATCTTATATTGTGTAGCATAATCGAACAATAAATATTTGCCTGAAAGTGTTTGCGCAATGCTACTAAATGTTAATGTCGATGTTGTATAGTCAGGATTTACACCACCACCATCATACACTTTTCTTCCGCCTTTGGTTTTAAATTCCGACATTAACGAATCGGGAACTTTACCTACGCTACCATCTGCATTGCGTTGTGAATAGTCTAGCGCCTGAATACATCTTCCACTTGGAATATAATATTTAGCCGTTGTTACTTTTAATTGAGTGTTGTAAGCCAGTGGGCGAGTTGTTTGTACCAACCCTTTTCCGAAGGTACGTTGACCAATTACAATTCCACGGTCGAAGTCTTGTAAAGAGCCACTCACAATTTCAGCAGCAGAAGCAGAGCCACTATTAACTAAAATCGCTAAGGGTGTTTTTGTATCAACAGGACTTTTATAAGTTTTATAAAGTTTATCCCAGTCTTTTACTTTTCCTCGTGTGCTCACTACTTCTTGCCCTTTATCGATAAATACATTTACAATGTTAACCGCCTCGTTTAATAGTCCTCCGGGATTACCTCTTAAATCAAGAATTAAAGCCGATACCTTTTTTTTCTGAATCAACTCTTTCACTGCATTCTCTACTTCCAATCCAGCATTATCAGTGAAACCTGTTAAGCGGATATACCCAACGTTACCATCAATCACTCCGTAGTATGGAACATTTTTAATTTGAATTTCTGCACGTGTAATTGTTTTGTTCACCGTTTCAAAGCCGTTGGCAGAAGGTCGGTCAACTACAATAGTAAGATTTGTGTTAGGTGTACCTTTCAACATCTTACTAACATCATCATACTCGAGTCCTTTAGTTGTTTTGCCATCAATAGAGCGAATAATATCACCAGCCATCAACCCAAACTTCTGCGCAGGAAATCCTTCGTAGGGGTCGGTAATAACTACTTGATTATTTCTTTGACCGATAAGTGCTCCAATACCACCATACTGACCAGTAGTCATAAAACGATAATCATCAGCATCCTCTTCGGGAATAAACGTTGTATATGGGTCAAGGCTCTCTAGCATCTCATCGATACCTGCAGTAACCATTTCTTCTGACTTGATTGGATCAACATAAAAAACAGAAAGCTCGCGAAAAATAGTTGTGAATACATCGAGGTTTTTATTCATCTCGAAGTAATTATCATTAGCCACCTTAAATGATAAGAAAACAATCACCGTAGTGATGACAAAAACAGGAAGCTTTATAAATCGAATAAATTTCTTCATAGTTAAATATACTTATTTTTCTGGTACAGGATCATAACCATGTCCGCCCCAGGGATTACAGGATAATATTCTTTTGAACGTTAGCCAACCACCTTTCAGCGCACCATGTTTGGTGATTGCTTCTACTCCATATTGCGAGCAAGTAGGTGTATAACGGCAGGCCTTACCTAAATGTGGTGATATAGCTCCTTTGTAGAACTGTATCAACAGAATCATCAGCTTAGCCGGCAGTTTGTGCATGTTCAATGGTTAAACGCTGTAAAAGTAACTTTATTTTCTCTTGCGTTTTTGGATATTCAACAGTGGAATTACACTGAGAAATGAACAATACAATTAACCCTTTGCGCTGCATCAAACAAGTATTTAAAAGTTCATTTTTATTCAGGCGGAAGCTTTCGCGCATCAAGCGTTTCATACGATTACGGTCGGTGGCTTTTTTCAGCTTTCGCTTTGGGGCAACAAAGCCTATTTGCAAAGGACGTTCTTCATCAAAGGGAATTTCCAATGCAATAGCTTCGAAGGGAGAGGCCCAATGGCGTTTTCCCTTTTCAAAGAGCAGATCAAACGCTTTCACACTCTTCAAGTGCATTGACGCAGGGAATGTAAAATCGTGAGCTGCTTGTAAATGAAGTTCCATTGGTGGGTTAAAAATACAAAAGCCTCAACAATTTCGTTAAGGCTTTATGGTTATTCGTAGCTTGTTTAATCAACAAGGTTATTTATTTTTCTTGATATAGTTTTCGATACTCATCGTCATAGAAGGTGATTCAGGAATTGGTGCCTGAATATCTAATCGAAGACCCGCATCTAACACAGCTTGAGAAGTTGTTTGTCCGAAAGCTGCAATTAACGTTGTGTTCTGTTTAAAGTCGGGGAAGTTTTTGAAAAGAGAAGTAATTCCTGCAGGACTAAAGAACACTAACATATCATACTTCACATCTGCAAGATCACTTAAGTCGCTGCAAACAGTTTTGTAGATGGTTGCTTTCGTAAAATCGAAATTATGCGCAGCCAACGTATCAGCAATTTCTTGCTTCGCGATATCAGAGCATGGAACCAAGAACTTTTCTTTCTTGTGTTTTTTCAATACTTCCAGTAAGTCGTTGATGTTTTGTTTTCCGAAGAAAATTTTACGCTTACGGTAAGTAATATATTTCTGAAGGTAATGTGCCGTTGACTCAGAGATACAGAAGTATTTTAACTCTTCCATATTGGTCACACGCATTTCCTGACAGATACGGAAAAAATGATCCGCTGCATGACGGCTTGTTAGAATTACAGCAGTGTGTTCTGTAATATTAATTTTATCCTTGCGAAAATCCTTCGCCTGAATTCCCTCAACATGAATAAATGGTCTGAAGTCAATCTTTAAAGAATACTTCTTAGCCAGATCATAATAAGGCGACTTTTCAGTTTCCGGTTTCGGTTGAGTAACGAGTATAGATTTAACTTTCAAGGGTTGCCGCAGGATTAAGTGAACACGAGAGGTGTTACCGGGGGTATTTCAAATGCGTCCCTCTACAGAGTACTGAGCTTCCAGATAATCAGCAGAGGGGCTATTTCGAAAGCGCAAAGGTACAAAAACAAATAGAAAAA
>JBDKGQ010000110.1:0-6923 GCA_039798145.1 Bacteroidota bacterium | reverse complement strand
GAACATCGTAAATCGTATTCACGATTATATCAAAAGATTCGTGAACAGCGTTCGATGAATTATGGTGACTATACCTACATTGAGTGGTATAACAACGGAGGAAGTAATATGCTTCCAAGAGCGGGTTATCCGCGTTTGAGTAATTACTTCTCTATCTGGTTACGTCCTGTGCAAACGGCTAAAGGATTAAAAGGACAATACCCAGAGTTAAAAGATCTTGAAGTAGGACACGCACACTATTCTATTCGTATGGCACTTCGTGAGATGAGCAATATGATTACAAATGGAATGAATAAAGAGGACTTTGAATTAACAAGAACCTTCTTACGTTCATACATGAAGTTATATGCTCAAACACCAGAACAGCAATTAGGATATTTATTAGATAGTAAATTCTACGGACGCAAAGATTGGTTAAAAGAAGCAGATGCTTTATTAGCTAACTTAACTGTTGAGCAAGTAAATGCTGCGATGAAGAAATACTGGCAGACGAATAATATGTTCATTGCAATAGTAACTGATAAATCGGAGGCTGTTCCATTAGCGCGTAGCTTAAGAGATAATTTAGTTTCTCCAATGAGTTATAGTAATACGTTAAAAGGTGTTATGTCGAATGAAATTTTAACTGAAGATAAAGAAGTAGAAAAGTTTCCTATGAAAGTATCATCGGTTGAGATTATTGATGATACAACCACTTTCAAAAAGTAAAATAAAATAATAGTATATGCAGGCGATCAGTTGTGGTCGCCTGTATTTATTTTAGCAATGACAAATCGAATAGCGATAATAGGAGGAGGGGCAGCAGGATTTTTTTCTGCCATCTGCATGGCGGAAAAAAATCCGCATCTCGATATATCTATATTTGAAAAGTCGAACACCGTATTAGGCAAGGTAAAAATTTCGGGAGGTGGTCGTTGTAATGTAACGCATCATTGTTTTAATCCGAAAGACCTCATCCAATATTATCCGCGAGGTGGTAAACAATTACTCGGACCTTTTCACACTTTTGGTCCAACGCAAACTATTGAATGGTTTAAGAAGTATGGAGTATCGTTAAAGACAGAAGATGATGGAAGGATGTTTCCAACGAGCGATAATTCAGCTACCATTATCAATTGCTTTTTAGATGCAGTGGATCAATATGGCATCAAAGTAAAAACACAATCAGGGATTGAGAAATTAATCCCGAAGGAAAACGGAAAGAAAGGCTGGACCATTCAATTTCAACATGGAGGAACTTCTGATTATGATTCAATTGTTTTAGCTACTGGAAGCAGTTCTCATTTTTGGGATATGTTAAAAGAGCTATCTATTGATATCGTGAGTCCTGTGCCTTCCTTATTTACTTTTAACTGCAAGGATGCACGACTAAAAGATTTAGCAGGAGTATCATTCAAGCATGTAAAAGTCGCTGTACAGCAAACTAAATTACAAAGTGAAGGTCCGTTATTAATTACACATTGGGGATTAAGTGGACCAGGTATTTTAAAACTATCGTCATTTGGTGCGACACATTTTGCTGAGACGAAATATCAATTTAAGATTCGAATTAATTTCCTTCCAACTTATAATGAAGATGAATTGTTCGAAGAGTTAAATCATTTTAAAAGTGACAATCCGAAGAAGCAAATTATCACTAGCTCTTGTTATTCAGAAATTCCTAAACGCTATTGGCAACAGCTAATTGAAACATTGCAATTAGAAAATAAAAACTGGGCGGATGCTTCTAAGCAAGATATTCGAAAACTTACGCTCGCCTTATGTGCTGCTGAATTTTCAATTAATGGTAAAAGCACCAATAAAGATGAATTCGTGACTTGTGGCGGAATCGATTTGAATGAGATCGATTTCAAAAAAATGAAAGTTAAAAAATATGAGAACCTTTATGCAGCAGGGGAAGTCATGAATATTGATGCGGTAACAGGTGGATTTAATTTTCAGAATGCATGGACATCGGGGTTTATCTCGGCGAGTGCCATTATCGACTCAATTGATAATTAAAAAAAGTACTTTTGCAGCAAGATGGAGTTAAACGAAAATGTAGTTAGTGAAAACATTAAAAGGAAAGAGATACTTCCTGCTGTTTTCTTATTCCTTTTTGTTTTGATTCCTTTTTTACCACGATTTGGAGCGTTGGACGCGATGGGTTTTCATTGGATGTGTTATGCTTTATTGAATGTTGGATTAACATTGGATGTGTTATGCTTTATTGAATGTTGGATTAACATTTTTTCTGATCAATAAAAATGAACTCGTTCAGTTCCCCATTTCATTTAAGCCATTATTGTTTTATACTTCGTGGATATTGCTATCCGTTGTCTCCTGTTTTTTTGCTTACAACAAAATTGAGAGTATAGTTGTGTTATCAAGGATACTAATCGTATTAGCGAGTATTTACAATTTGATTAGACTTTTAAATAAACGTCGTGAGTTAATTGATGTTCTCTTAAAAATATTGCTGGCAGCTTTAGTAGTTGAATCTGTCTACACCGTTTGGATGTTGTATTACAATTCGGGCAGATACAATGCTATTGATGATATTGTTTACTTCATAAAATTCTTTGCTGGAAACAAAAACATTCTCGCTGCTTCAATTGCTGTAAAGATTCCTATAGCCTTTTATTTCTTACACCAATCGAAATCCAGAAACGAAATACTTAGCTATTGTGGTATTTTACTTTTTGCTATTTGCGCAACAATTATTTTAAATGCAAGAGCTACTTATATTTCTGTATTTCTTCAGTCGGCACTATTTATTGGGTATGAAATATTAAACTATTTCAAGAAGGAGAAAAATAAATCGCATTTAATTAAAGCGGGATCATTTTTAGCAATATTTGTATTTGCAGTAGTATTATTTCAGATTATTTTTTCTCAATTAGAAAAGTCGAAGAAAACGGTTTCGTACGGAGATATCAATAAAAGAATCGCATCAATAGAATTTACAAAGAATGGTAGTAGTAGTCGTTTTGTTTATTGGAACGAATCGATTGATTTCATTAAGAAGAATCCGATTATTGGTGGTGGACTAGGAAACTGGAAAATTCATGCGATTAATTACGAACAGAATTATAGAACCAGTTTTGTTTGCTCGAAACATGTCCATAACGATTTCTTAGAAGTAGCTGCAGATAGTGGAATAGTTAGTGCGATTATCTTCCTGCTTTTTTTCGTGGTATTAGGATTTATTCTTGTCAAAAAATGTTTAGCCCTTTCAACTGAACATAGCGCATTAGCATTGATGCTATTATTAATGTTAATCGCATTTGTAATTGATAGCTGTTTAAACTTCCCTTCTGAAAGACCTATCATGCAAAGCTTATTGGTTGTTATTGTTTCTTTTGCTGCTTTACATTTTTCAGAAAGACCAATCAATTCAATTTCAATTAATCATGTTTTATCGTTTGGCTTATTGTTATGCGTTTGCTTTAGCATGTATGTAAGTATTAATGCTTATTATTCGATGTGTTTACAATCGAAAGTAAGAGCTAACACAGCGAAAAAATCAGAAGTAGAAAGTTTCCCTGCCATTCCGAATATATCAGAGTATGTGATGCCGATTAATGGAATGCAGGCTAATTATTTTTATACCAAGCGAGATTATAAAAAGGCTAATTACTATTTATCAAAGAAAGGAAATACGAATCCTTATTACTACTATTCCGAATATGTAAAAAGTCGAATTTTATTTGCGCAACACGATACAGTTAATGCGATTAAATTAGCAACGTTTGCTTTCGCTAATCGTCCTGCTGACTTAAACATGTTTAACAACCTGGCTTATTTTTATCAGGTGAAGAGAGATACAGCAGGCATCAATAAATCCTATGCAATCATGACTGCCTGCGTTGATAATCCGAAGGCTGCTGATAGTTATGCTTCTTGTTTTTTGAAAGCGAGTAACGACACTGATTTTGTAAAGCAATTTTTAGTTGCTAAAATTCAGGATTTTCCGAATGATACGATTTTGAAAAAGACGCTAAAGAAGTTACAATAACTTATTTTGAAATCATCAACTTACCTCTTGATGAAGTAGCGTTATTGCTAATTTCATACACATACATTCCACTTTTGTACTTCGAAGAAACGGACCAAGTGAATTCGTGAAGTCCTTTTGTAGCAATTCCTGTATTCAACGATTCCATCAATTTTCCATTCAAATCGTAAATACGAATGAACACATCACTGTAGTTTGAGTTGACAAAGCTGAAGGTAACCTTATCTGATGCTGGATTAGGATAGATGGTTTCTTTAAACAACGATGCATTGGGTTCATTCATACCCGTTAGTAATGGATCAATGGACAAGATTGAATCAATACTGATGTTTTCATCGCCTGGCAAATAAGACAAGTATTGAAACGAATCGAAGAACATTTCATCGGAGGTACTGAAACCAGCAAAAACATTGATTGGTGGGTTATGCGGATTAAAAGGGTTATTCGTGGTATTATCATAAGTATGTTTACCATACAACTTATATCCTGCAGGAACTTTCACGAGATTTCTAAAAGTGTAATATCCTTGCCAGTTAAAGTCCCAGTTATTAATTCGAATTAAAGGAATTGTATCAGTACCTTGATAAGCATAATTAATAATTTTCGTTGCTAGCTTATGCGAGTGCGGAAAGGTTGCGAACATACTTAACGGAGTAGGCAAGGTGGCAGCTCCAGCAGGGTATACTGCAGTATAATTTATAACGGAGTTGGCTGGGATTGACAGATTCCAATTTTGCAACGGAGTAGAAACATACACAGGTCGCACGCCAGTTGTACCTTGCGGATAAAAATAAATTCTAATTTTCGTACTATCCATTTGTCCGAATGATCCAGCGGGATAATGCATTTGTAAAATAATTTTCGACCCTGCTTTTAGATTAATTCCCATTTTTAATTGTCCACTCGAAGGGAAAACTGTTGGTGCACTTCCTGGGGCATAACCACCAATGGTATAATTTCCTGTTGGACTAAAACATGTACCGGACAAATCATTCGTTGTATTTCCAATCGAATCTACATTCACAATCACATGATGAACGATACTTTCATTACCTGGAACAATTTCAAAGGCACGAATAATTCTGTTTTGTGTTAATCCGGTAGGAAGCGAAAAACAATTGTAAGCATCTGTACTAACCGCATTACTTGAAAAAGCACCGATGGATAATTCTAAATCGGGAGTACCATATAACTGATATTGCGGATAGGTAGGAGGTGTAGGAGCGAGTGTAGTATCTCCAGGTTGAAGTCCTTGATCAATCCAATCCAGGATGGCTTGCTTTTCTATCGCAGTAATGATACGCTCGTGTGCGAATCGAGAATAGGTCGTATCAGGACTCCACGGCGGCATTTTATTAATTGATAAAAAGGCATGGATATAATAAGCATTTTGAAAAACCTGGGTATAACCTTCAAACGATGCTGCGTGCGTCCCAGCATGATGACAAGAACCACAACGATTATAAATGATGCCTGCAACATCACTGAATACAGGTTGAGAGAATGATAGGGAAGGTAGTAGGATGAATAAACCGATGAATATTTTTTTGAAGTTCATGGGAGGAATTTTTTTGTAAAGGTAGGGGATTTTGGAGAATTAGAATTGATGGGTTTGGAGCTTGGAGATGTGGCTAATTCGAATCAGTCTCATTCATTATAACTCAAATTTCCATTAGTAGCAGAGTGCTCATTAATTATATAGGTGCAATATTCGAAAATGTGATGTTACTCGTAGAATGTATTTGTATTATTATCGAATGCATTCTTTTAAATCAAAGTCAAGTATTACTGAATAGCTTTCTCCGTCCTCTTCATCAAATTCTGGTTTTGAAATCCTACATCCTTCACCAGTTTCATAGTTAAAAATAAATCCTTCTTTTAATGAGCGAATATTCTTTACGGCCTTTTTTACCTTTTTAATGTCTGTTATATAGCCTCGGGCTCTACTAACTTCAATAATAATTTCTGGTTGATTCCAAGTATTACCATCCTTTTTAATTACTATATCAGGTATAAATGAACCATTATTAAAGTTGCTATTTTTTATTCTTAATTCTGGAGCTACTGAAAATTCGTATTCTTGACCTGAATTGTCGATGTGTTTTCTAATGAAGTAAATGAAGTTTGAAATTACTTCTTGGTGTTCTGGCAAATTAAACCCTGATAAACCCTTCATAAATTTCCTGTTTTTAAATTTTGAGTGTAAAGTCGTAGTTTTATCTCGTATATATTTTTCAATTAATTAAATGTTATTTGCCCCCTAAAATACAAATTAATTGTAATTGGCAATCGTTTTAAAATAATTAGCAATGTCTTCCGTTAAGGGAATTATTCAGTTATCTTTGCATCTGCATTGGGGTCGACAGGAATCGACAGTATGTGCAATTGGTAAGTAAGCATGCAGGGCGTTGTTAGTGGTCCCTTAAAACGCAACTTCCGATCGTCTAAATGGCGAAACTTCTTACGCGCTTGCGGCTTAATCCTCCAAGAGGATTTGCCTAATCGACTGCTCTAGGAGCAGCGACAAGCTATCCCGCCTTTGTCCATGTTTGTCGGGCGAAGGACCGGGGTATCAAAAAGACAAACTGCGGTTGTTGGCGCTCCGACGATAACTTAAGAACAGGAGATAAGGATGGTGATGGTTTGTGATCCGCCTAACATCATCTCGAAAACCCAAGCGACTACTAAGCATGTAGAAAGCTTATTACTTCCTTATCTGGACGTGGGTTCAACTCCCACCGGCTCCACAAAATTGGCTTCGCTTCGCGAAGGAAAAAAGCTCAGAAAAATTCACAAGTTTACTTGAAAGGATTTTGATGAGCTTTTTTTATTACCGTAGGTAATAGCCAATTGTGTGGAAGCTTCATCTCAGAATCGCGATATATTAGTGCGAAGCGCAATATATCGCAACTTTCTCCCACTATAA
>JBDKGQ010000109.1:0-5431 GCA_039798145.1 Bacteroidota bacterium | reverse complement strand
ATGGTTCACTTCATCATCATTATCAGAAGTAATTACTAAGTGATCTCGCTTAGGATCTACATTGTTGGAAAATCGCCATACTGCGTCTGCAACACTTGAGATATCCATATTCGCTTCAAGAAAAATTAACACTTTCACTTTCTTCAAAGCTGGAGAATTAAAAATTGTTTTAGCCAGATTTTTTACATGACCCTTTCTGTTTTTCTCAATAGAAACAAACATGAGCGGAATACCCATTGAAAGCAAGGTGTCATTCACATGAATAATCTCTGCATGATTTTTCAACTCAGCATGGATAGCAGTTAATTCATCATTTGAAAAAACGGAATTCACATTTGGAGTTGGACTATCTACTAATTCTTCTTTCAATTTCTTGGTTGCATCAATTCCCATTTTACCTCCGAAGGCCATCGTTGAACAACTATGATCTAATACATCAGTTGGTCCTTGATTAAAAATTATATCACGTGCTACATCTACATTTTCTGCAATGTATTGTGCCACCTCTACCGAATTATGAATATTCACATCACCATCTACTACAATCATCATCTTCGTAAACATCATTTGGCCTGCACCCCATAATGCATTCATTACTTTTAATGCCTGACCTGGATAATCCTTTTTGATTTTCACGATTACCAGATTATGAAACACTCCTTCAACAGGAAGAATCATATCGACAATTTCCTGAACCGCGGTCATTTTAATTGGCGCTAAGAAAATACGTTCAGTTGCTTTACCAATCCAAGCATCTTCTTGCGGAGGAATTCCTACGATTGTAGTTAGATAAACAGGATTCTTTTTGTGTGTAATTGCAGTGATATGAAAACGCGGATAGTAATCAGCCAAAGAATAATAACCGGTATGATCACCAAAGGGACCTTCCCAGATAAAATCTTCTTCAGGATCAACATATCCTTCGATAACAAAGTCTGCATCAGCAGGGACTTCCATATCGATAGTTAAACATTTTACTAACTCTACTTTTTTCTTGCGTAAAAATCCAGCCAGCATAAATTCATCTACTCCATCAGGAAGTGGCGCTGTTGCTGAATAGGTCAATGCAGGATCACCACCGATTGTAACGGCTACGGGCATCCGCTTTCCTAATTTTTTATATTCATTAAAATGTCGTGCAGAAACTTTATGTCGGTGCCAATGCATACCTGTAAGCGTTGGTCCAAATACCTGCATTCGATACAATCCCACATTACGAATTCCTGTAAGCGGATCTTTTGTTTGAATGACAGGAAGGGTGATAAATGGTCCACCATCTTCTGGCCAGCATTTTAAAACAGGGAGTTTAGTTACATCAGGATCTTTCATTACGACTTCCTGGCAAGCCCCTTTCCCTTTCACAGTTTTAGGCATCCACGAAGCAATTTCTCCAAGTTGAGGTATAACTTTCAACTTTTCGAACATAGAGTTTTTCGGACCAGTTAATGTCTTGAATAAATTCTCTATATCATGTCCGATTTCATCCAGATTATCAACTCCAAGAGACATTGCCATACGTTTCTCGGTACCCATCGAGTTAATTAAAACAGGGAAGTCATATCCCGTATTTTCAAATAATAAAGCGGGGCCATATACTTTTGAAACGCGGTCAGTAATTTCAGCAATTTCCAATTCAGGATTCACATATTCTTTAATTCGCACAAGCTCACCTTTCGATTCTAGATAGGTGATAAACGCTGCTAAATCTTTAAACGCCATTTTATTTTTTCTTTACAACAAAAATCAATTCAAGAATGTTTTTCAGAATTAAAACAATTCATACTCATAACGAAGAATCATGTGAGTATCACGACCTGCACGAGTCAAGTCAGTTTCATACACTACTTCTTCCTCTACCCTACCATCTTCATTATAGTGAAATGCATTTCGAGCAATCACAAAATTGTTTTCATCAGATAACAACTCTTCTATGATTCGACCTTGCTCATCATAAGCAAGCGTAGTAATTCGAGTATAATAACCTTTTGTTACTTTTTTAATCAAGCGTAAATTGTCATCATATTCAGATGTAATTTCTAACAACTTCTTTCCATTAGAATTATTCTGAATACAACGCTCTTCGAGATCATGCGCATTGTACGTGTAGTTGGTTGTTGTTTTTTCATTCTCACTGGTTACAACATACTGCATCAAAAAACCTTTATCGTTATATTCATACTGATGCGTTTTATTTTGTGCATCATCAAAAAACGACACAACTTTTTTCTCAACTACATCTTGCTTTTCGTTGTATTGATAATTCTCAATTGATTCTTTCTCACCATCTGCATCAAAATAGGTTATTTCGATTGGCAGATTGTTTCCATTGTAAACATATACAGTACGCTCTCCTGATTCATCTCCATAAAATTTTGTTACAATGGTTAATTGATCTGCTTCATTTCGTTCGTGAACGAATTTTTCAACCACATCATCTAAGGGCATTTCTACTGTATGATCAATCAAGGATCCTTTTTGATTATAGGCATAAGAATGACGCTCTTCAAGTTCACCATCCTGATCATATTTTGAATCGACAACCACATTTCCTTTTTCATTAAACAAAATTTCTTGCAACAAGAATTCGCTTTCAGGAGTTGTATTTCCGGATAATGCAGAAGGAACAATAGCCCCGTATTTAATTAATTTTTTAACAGCCACTTTAAATTATTTTTTAGTTTTTAAAAATGCAGATTCATAGCAAGTAATCCAATCCTGCGGACTCATTTTAGAGCAAAGATCTCCAATCAAATCATAAGGGATATTATCCAACTTTTTAAAACGGATACAACTTTTACCCATGTCCAATTTACCGATATTTAGTTCAGTATAACTTTTTACGAACCAATCCATTAAATCTGGATTTGCATAAATACCCATATGATAAATAGCAATAAAATTCTTCTGGGCCGCCAGACTAATAAATGGCAACTGCAGGGAGGGTTTACAATGATACCCTTTGGGATATAAATCGAAAGGAACTACAAATGAAATCATGCCATAAGAAAGTGCGGCTTCGAACCCTTTAGGCAAAGATTTTTTAATCGTGTTGAATAGTTTAGTAACTACTTTGGCCTTGTCTTCATCCAATGAATCAAGGATGCCATTGATTGCTTTAGTATCGACTTGCATAATTACATGCGAAGTTAATACATACTACTTTACCAATGAAACACGGCCGGTGTATTTATGATGTTCATTATCTTCAGATACTACATCGAACAGGTATACATAAACATCTTCAGGACAACGATTACCCTCATTCCAGAATGAACCATCCCAAGGATTGGCCAAGTTATCGGAAAAATAAATCTTCTCACCCCATCGATTAAAGATGGTAAAAGTTGCAGATTTAATCCCCACTCCATAACCAGTAAACCCATCATTTTTCAAATCGTCGTTTGGCGAAAATGCACTCGGACACCAGAAGCTGAAACTTCCAACAATGTGAACGTATTCATAAGCTGTATCGCGACATTGTTGTTGCGAAGAGGCAATCAATCGAACTTCATAAAGTCCTGTATCACTATACATATGCGATGGACTAAAATCAGTTGATGTGATATTATCACCAAAATTCCAATTGTAATAGGATGCACCTATGCTGTAATTATTGAAATTGATATTTGCTGTTATCAGTTGTGTTTCGCTTGGATCAGGAGTGAATTTGGCGATAGGCTTTGGATAAACATTTACCACATTATTATTTGTTATTGAAGCAGAACAACCATATTGGTTGGTAATCGTAAGCGTGACATTAAATGAACCTGCAGCTGCGTACTGATGACTAGGATTAATGGCTGTTGACGAAGTATTGTCTCCGAAATTCCACAAATACGTATTACCTGGTCCACTTGCAGAAGTCATATTAAACACAGCGCTTACAGGACTACATCCTTGAATATTTCCAGGTGTAAATGATGGCGATGGTATTGGATTAACAACTACATTGATTGTTTGCTGCGCATTTGGTGTTGTACATCCATCACTAACGGATACTATATACGAACTAGTTTGCGTAGGATTCACATTTTGCGAACTACTGCTTAATCCATTATTCCATGAATATGCATAAGGGCCACCGTTACCACCAGAAGCCAATGCACTTAAAGTAGAGCTTTGTCCAACGCAGATTGTATCATTATTTGCTGTAAGGTTCAATTGTAATGGAGGATGAACATTCACCAATAAATTATTTAAAGATGCAGTACAACCATTTGCATCTGTAACAACAACTGAGTAATTTGTAGTTACAGAAGGTGCGATATTAATTGAAGAAGTTGTTTGTTGATTGCTCCATAAATAGGTGTAAGAAGGATTACCACCACTCACTAATAAGGAAATTGTTTGTGATTGTCCGATGCAAAGCGTTGAAGGTGTATTCGCATTAACAGCAATTTGTAGTGGCTGCGCAATTGATTTTGCAAGCGCATGTGTACAACCGTTAACATCAGTAATTACAGCAGAATATAATCCAGCAGGTAGGTTTGTTAAATTAAATCCGCTGTTGGAAGGCGTCCATGAAATCTGATAAGTTGGAGTTCCACCATTCACTGCCACTTGAATTGCACCATCTGTACTTCCGTAACAACTCACATCAGAAGAGGTAATAGTTGAAGTTAAATCCTGCGGTTGATTAACAGACCATGTAGTAAACAGTCACAGAATAATTACCTGTAGGCAATGAAGAAATTACTGAGCTAGTTGATCCATTCGACCAATTGTAAGCATAAGGACTAACACCCCCTGATACATTCGCAGCGATAGAACCTGTGCTGCTACTAAAACAATTTGCATCAACAATAGTAGTGTTTGTTTGAATTGCACTTGGCTGAGTGATTACAAAGGCATGACTTGAAGAACATCCATTCGCATCAGTAACGGTCACATTAAAATTGCCTGCTGCTAAATTAATTGCATTACCAGTTGATGAAACTGAAGGATTCCAATTGTATTGGTATGGCGATGTACCACCATTTGCTGTCAATGATGCTGAACCATTCGACAAACCAAAACATGAAACATTTTGCGAATTTATATTTGAAAGGGATAGAATTGTTGGTTGATTAATAATTGTTGAAGTAGATACTGTACATCCATTTGCGTCTGTTGCTGTAACAGTGTATGTCCCTACCGCTAGATTATTAATTGTTGCTGTGGTTGCACCCGTATTCCATTGATATGAATACCCTGCTGTACCATTCGACGCTACCGAAGTTGCTGAGCCTGTCGAAGCACCGTTACATAGCACATTCGATGTTGAAGGAATTGAAATCGTTAATTGCGAAGGTTGATTAATTGTTGTGGTGACTGATGAAGTACATCCATTTGCATCGGTAGCAGTTACAGAGTATATGCCTGCCGTTAGATTAGTGATCGACGCAGAAGTCGACCCTGTATTCCATAAGTAAGAATATGTCGAAGTACCATT
>JBDKGQ010000108.1:0-4818 GCA_039798145.1 Bacteroidota bacterium | reverse complement strand
AAGAACCATTAATGACTGATTTGAGTTATCGTAATAACGGACTTGATTTGCATTTTGCTGCTGATCCAGGGCGAGCACGAATTACACTTCAACCAAGTGATTCAGGAAAGTTTAAAGTACCATCATTGAGAAATATTGCGGTCTCATACCCATATATGCACGATGGTAGATTAAATTCATTAAGCAAGGTAATAGATCATTATAGGTCTGGGATAATTCAAAGTAGTACAATTGATCCTTTATTATCGGGTGGTAATTTGTCGATTACGGATGCGGAAAAACAACAATTAATACTTTTCTTAAATACACTTACAGATCCTACTTTCCTAAACGATAAACGATTTAGCGAAAAGTAAAAATGAAAAAATATAATTTGATGTTGGGTTTGTTATTCCTAGCATCTGTTGGTTCCATCGCTTGTGATGTTTGCGGTGGCATGGTTGGTATTTTGCCTAATGAAAATAAACACTCTGTATCATTGTTTTATCGATATAGAGCTTTTAAAAACGAATATTTTAAAGGTAATAATTGGTTTCCAGATGGTGGATTCCTTCGTACGGAGCATTCGTCGGATGCTGTTTCCGGTGCCCCTTCTTATGAAGTTTTCAGAGTTGCTGAATTAAGAGCGCGGTTGATGTTTCATAAAAAATGGGACTTGATTATTAATTTGCCGTACACGCAAAATAAAGAAAGTGTAGGCGATGAAGTGGAGTTCATTAGTGGTATTGGTGATATTTCTTTTTTTGCCAATCGTTATTGGTCTAACTCGCACAAAAAAACGCAATTAAATTATCGATTTTCGGCTGGATTTGGTTTCAAGCTTCCTTCAGGGAAAAATAATAATCTCAATAATAAAGGTCAAAGGATAGGCTTGTATAATCAGGCGGGAACAGGTTCGTTAGACTACTTAGTTATAGGAAATATCATGCTAGGTTATAAACGCTGGGGTGTCTCAATGAATAGTCTATATCGAATTAATAATTACAATCTGTTCAATGAAAGGATTGGTCCAGTTGCAAGTGCAAGTGCAGCGTTGTTTAGAAAGATAAAAGTGAACGATAATTTATTATTTACCATATCAATTAATACAGCCTATGAACATACTCGTGGAATACAAATAGGAAAGAATTGGCAAAAAGACACTTCAATGAAGTTGATTTCTTGTGGCTCAGGCTTACAGATAATATGGAAAAATATTTCATTTGAATCTCAAGTTTTACTTCCAGCATATGAACCTAAAGAATATAATTCTCAAATGTCGATAGTGCGATTTGTTTCAGGTTTTGTATTTAATATATAGTGTACATATTCAAATAATAATAAATTAATTCATTCTTGAAATAAATAATAAAATAGGTAAAATATAAAAATATTAGACATTATACATATTAACATTGTATTGTAAATAAGTGGATAGGCGGGTAGTTAGTAACCTCGTTAAATGAATGGTACTTTTGACTAACCAACCTGATAAATGAAGAAAGTACTTTTATCGTCGATAATTTCTGTTGTTATACTTGTAGCTGTAGCAGGAGTCTTTATCTACTATCAGTACTATCGAAATGAATCAACGAGTCTTTACGAAGCAATTCCTTCAGATGTAGCATGGGTTATATCGGTTGATCCTACTACTGGCGACTTAAAACGATTAGCCAATACTGGTTTTTTTAATAATCATGATTCAATTGCTGTGCTTGATGATTGGTATAAATCATTAATTTCTTTAGACTCCGCTGTAGTTAAAAATCAAGCGCTACGATCAATATTCAAAACGTATCCACTAGTTGTTTCAGGACACGTTACTGGTCCAAATACATTTAGTGAAATCTATTATTTACGTCTGAATAATGCTAATCCTGATGGAGAAGCTGATCAGTTGGTCATGGGCATCCTTGGAAAAAAGGTAAAAAAACAAACCCGTAATTATAACGGAACAGAAATACGCGAGGTTAGATTAGATAGCGCTCGAATGTTTACATGGTCAGTTTCAAAAGGAGTTTTTATTGGAAGTTTTACTCCTTATCTTGTAGAAGATGCATTAAGACAGCAGAAGTACATTAAGAGCTCTTCTCCAGCAGTTAAACTGATGAGTTTTGTTGATACGAATAAAAAGAACCTTGTTATTGGTATACACTACAACGGATTTCATAAATGGGTATTAACACAATTAAATACACTATCAGGATTAAAATTAGAACCCTTGCAAAGAGTAGGTGAGTGGTCTATAGCAAAACTGAATATAAAGTCTGATTGCATTACTTTTCAAGGAACTACTATAGTGGATGGTTCTAATCAGTTTTTATCGCTGTTTAAAGATCAGAAAAGTGTACCGTTAAACGTGTTTAAAATTCTTCCTTCCAGAACAGCTGCGGTTGTTGCTTGGGGAATTAGTAGTCCTTCAGTTTGGCTAGATGATTTCGCCGAATATCTTCAAGAAAATAATGGTAATACTAGTTCTGAAAAGAATAAAATTTACTTCCAAGATTGGATCGGGAATGAAATTTCATTAATCGTTACAGAACCTGTTTCAAACAATAGCGATAATAATTATTTTGCTGCTGTAGCTGTAAATAATGTAACGCTTTGTCAGAAAAAAATGCTTGAAGTTTCTGAGATGGGAACTGGTAGTAAACCTTTGGAAGAAAGCTATAATGGTATTGCTATCAGAAAATTGAAAAAGAACGATTTGATACCTTCTGTTTTAGGTCCGCTTTTCAGTAAATTAAATGGAAGTTATTATTGTATCATTAACAATTACTTTGTTGCATCAAATCAGGTTGCTGCATTGAGAGGATTTATTAACGATAATAAAAATAAAAATTTACTCATTGATCAGAATCGATTCAAAGCAATAACCAACACTGTACATCCTTTTGGTAATTTATATTTCTACGCAGGATTTCCTCAGTCAGAAAAAATTTTCAAGTCAATTGCTGCACCAGGTTGGCTTGATTGGTTAACTCAATATGGTAATAAGGTTAAAGGTTGGAATGGACTAGCTTTAAATATTGGTTCATCAAATGGAGTGTTTAATACAACAGGTTGTTTAAGCTACTTTAATAATGTTTCTCAAGGGCCACATGCTATATGGGATTATAAGTGCGATACGACCATTATAGCTGGTCCTTTTGCACCAAAAGCTGATCATGATATGTTCTTTGTTCAAGATGCTAATCTTGCCTTATCTGCTGTAGGAAAGGATGGAGCATTGAAATGGAAAAAGTCGCTTGACAGTGAAATTAATGGTGAGATTAAAACAGTTGATTTTTACAATAATGGAAGTGTACAATATGTGTTTAATACACTTTCGAAAATTTATATGTTGGATTCATTAGGAGATAACGTAGGTAATTATCCTATTCAACTTCCTGATACAGCAACAACTGGTATAGGAGTATTTCAACTAAATTATAATACCTCAGCTCAGCTTTTTATTTGCTGTCGTAATATGGCTGTATATGGCTATGAGCTATCTGGTATTCCTTTAATCAACTATCAAACGGTAACGCTAACATCTACCGTGAAAACACCTCCAATGTTATCAGTATATGGTGCTAAGCGATATATAACCGTAGTTGATGTTGCAGGTATTTGTTATTTTATCACTCCGTTGGGTGAGAAAAAGTTCAGACTTGATGAGACTATTGGCAAGCCTACTTCTAACAGGATTTTTGCTGCAAAGGATACCTCTTCTTTATTCGTGTGGGAAACTAGTGGAGGCATTTTAAAGAATGCTAAAGGGTCTGGTGGATCTGTTACTTATTTTAAGCCAGAAAATGAATCCATCAAAGATGTCGTATTAAGTAGAAAAAATAGTAAGACTTATTTTGCTGGTTCTGACGGAGATTCTATTCATGTTTTTAATTCCGATGGAACTAAAAAATCAGGATCTAAATTACCATCAAATGTAGTTGTTAAAGATTTGACAGTGTTAATGGATTACGATGATGTTTATATATCATATCGTGATGCTGAAACCAATAACTTTTATCTGATAGATGGATCAGGAAGGGTTTGTAAAGGGTTTCCTATTCAAGGTTATACTGCGGCTAAAGATATTTCTTCGACTAACCTTGAGTTTATATTTAAGTCAGGAACAAACTCGTTTAGTTTGTATCAAATCGAATAAAAGGTTTGTTGATTAAATAGAATCAAAGCACTTATAAAGTGTATTAATCAGCTTTTGCTCTTCTTTGTTTTTAATATCCTTGTTAAGGAACCAATTCTTTTTTAATTCAGACTTTATTTTAATAGAGGTTTGATTTTCGTTGATATTGTCAACTTGAATTTCAATTCTGATTTCAGGTTTTAGAAATTGCTTCTTTGAAGTAGCAATGATTCTACCTGTTGATTTATCAAATTCATCAACGATAAAATTCCTTCTTTCAAGAGCTTTTAGGCTTACTTTGCAAACTGCATCTTTGTCATAAAAAAAAGAAATCTTGCTCATGATTAATAGTTTGGTTTAACAAATATATTAATATTCAGCAAACTACCAAATAATTCGACAGGCTTCAAACAAAAAGGGCCGCTCTGAATGGAGCGGCCCTTTATTAATTATTTCCTTTACGGTTATTTCACCGAGAAATCTACTCTTCTATTCATTGAGTTTAACTTCACTGCAATAGGGTCTGTAGATCCCTTCGTTTCAGTTGATACTCTTGAACCATCAATTCCAAAACTCTTCACTAAGATTTCTTTTACATTTTCTGCACGACGAGCGCCTAAACGTTGATTTTCGTTGTCGCTTCCTGTTACATCACAGTTTCCAGTAATTGTAATTTTAACAGAAGGATTTGTTTTCATCATTTTAGCGAT